>CAYFQS010000383.1:0-3783 GCA_964345245.1 uncultured Planctomycetaceae bacterium
GCCCCGCCCCAGCCGCAACACCATAAATCATCCTGACACCTTTTCCGCCCTCAAAGGGACATCACTGGTTATTGACGGCGGCCATGTGGGGCTGGGAAGCCACTACGCGCTGATTTGATCAAATGCGAGCAATGTGGCGAAGAAGACCACGTATGCAAACACGAGCCAACCGAGCCATGCGGCGACGGCAACCCAAACTCCAGGTTCCAAGTACCAGAGAGTGGCCGCCCAACCGATGCCAGAGATTCCAAAAATCATGTTCTTCCGAGTATTTCGCACAATAGCCTGCGACGGTGAAGAGGTCGACATTAGCATGATCAATTCTCGCCGCTCGCTGGGATTCGCCGACTTCAAAAGACGCAGAGTGTTCACAAGCACAATTAAGCCCATACATCCGAGATAGGCGCTCCACGCCCCGACTGCAGCAGCGAATATGCGGATATGGGACGCTCCCGAGAGAGCTGCGATTGATCCGGCAGCGACGGTAATTGCGATCTGAATGATGCATCCGAGAACAATCATCGTAGAACCTCAACTGCTCAGAAAATAAATGCATACAAAAGGGGCGTTGTGGCGGTAACCCCTTGCAGTTGCTGTGCTTGCATTTTCATGCGCTGCGGGTGGCCCGAAGGGCCGTGAGGGACTGATCGGAAATTTGATTCCAGGCGGGCCGGGCCGGGGGTTTGGGGGGGGTAGGCGAGAGGCGCACACGACGGGGTTTGCCCGCCTCGGGAATCGCCCCCGGAAGTGGCGTGTGATCCGCCGCCTTGACCATCCGAACCCTCCGTTCTGACGTGCTCGAACCGGGATTGTTGCCCGGAGACCACCCCCGAGCCATCCCCGGAATCGATACAGACAATATGACACACGATTCCGCCTCGGTCAAGACAAAACCGGCCAAGCGGGGTCAGATTCGGGTGCGGGATGCAGAAACCGTGTGCGACATGGTCGCGGCTTCGCTGGAAGCCGGGAGCAGCAGCGCGTCGTCGAAGGTGATGGCGTCGGTCCCGGGTTTCTGGTGGAGTCTATTTTGCATGGGACAGGAATGACGCGCGGTTCCGCACCGGTGAACCTCGCCTCACAGCCGTGCGTGGCCGGGCGCGGGTCGCGGTGGGCATCATGATTTCGGATCGTGGGTGTAAGTGCATTCGATCAGTAGATGGTGGGCGGGGGTGAGCACGACGAAGGAAAGGAGCACGAGCGTTGCCCATTGACTTGGCGATTGTAGTCGAAGGCCGGCCCAGCCGATGAGCAGGAGGGCGGCGATGACCGGAAGTGAGAGGGGCAGACTCCAAAGGTGAAGCCGGCCCGCCATTCGCAGCCAGTGACCGCGGGGCGAGTCGAGCGGCGTGGGGTGATCGCCGCCCGAGGCCAACTGCCGGACGCGGTCGAAATGACGCAGGCTGTGCCAGCACACAAAGTAGAGCGCGACGTATGTGATCGCGGGCAGCAACCAGGCAGCGAAGGCGAGCAGGGCGATCTCCAGCAGATGGCGTCCGGCGAGGCGGCGGCGGCTGCGGGGGGCGGGGGCGGTGAAGATCGCGGCGATCGTGAGCGCTACGCCTGCTGAAATCGCAGCCCATCCGACGGAGGACACGGTGGCGGTGGCGGGCACGGGTGCGGCCACGCCGAGCATGGCCTGGGCGCTCCCGAACGTGGTGGCGACCCCGCCGGGGTCGAACGCCAGCGGCGGGCCGAGCATCATCAGCCCTCGGCCGACGCCGCCGGGTGGCAGGGAAGACGATTTCGTGCCGGTCCGCGGTCGGCCGGCGTCGTGCTCGATCGCGTCGCGGTGGTCGGCGAGTCCGAAGTGCACCACCGTCAGGCCTCCGAACCCGATCAACGTCCATATGGGGGCGGCCCAAAGCGTCAGGGCGGTGGCGGCGAGGATGGCCAGGTATACGCCGGAGACGGCAAGCCACCTGCCCGCGCGTCGTTCCGCGAGGCGTCTTGCCAGCAGCAGATCGAGTCCGCCATGCGGCATCCCGAAGACCAGCAGCGAAATCAGGAAGAGCCACCAGCCCGCCTGCGTGGCGACCTGCTCGCCGGTGAGCGTGAGCGTCATGACGCCGAGGGCGAATGCGAGCCGGGAAAGCCGGTCGGTCGAGAGTTGAACAGGCCGGATTGCCACAGACCGACTCCAAGGCGGGCCCGCCGATTTGAAGTGGAGCAGCGAATGCATCGTTCGGTTCCAGAGCCGCCCCTGGTGATTGGGAAACAGTCGGCCCGGCTTTCGCCGAGCCGACTGAAAGTATAACCGCACCGTCACGATGACGAGACGGCGGTCGGCGCGGGCTCGGCGTCATCGCCGCCCGGTCCCTGATCGAGGCCGAAGTAACGCGCCAGTCGTCCACCGCGCGTCTGCATTTCCTGCTCGACGGCGTAGGGCGCGAAGCCCTTCTCCTTCGAGAGGATCAGGGCGACCCAGCCCAACAGCACGCCATACACTGCCTTGGACGAAATATCGGCTAAGGTGAAGATGAACGCTCGGGCCACGCCACTGGACGAATCCCACCAGAACTGCGGCTGGGCAATGGCGAAGGCGTAAGCGGTCCAGCTGACCATGAAGAGCCAGAGGATCGTGGTCAGCACGGGCTTGGCGCGGTCGGGCACGAGCTTCTTCCCCTCGCCGATCGCCTTCCAGACCACGACGACGATCCAGACGTAAAACGCCCAGCCCAACAGATACCAGACCCAGAAGGGCGTGGCGGACACGCCATCGACCCGGCCGCCGTGCTCAAAGAACTGAGCCGCCCAGGAGGTCCAGATCATGCCGAGGCCGGCGACAAGAAATTGCACGCCGTAGCTGATCTTCAGTCGCGCTGCCAGCGGCAGGATGACCAGCATCTGCAGGAGCAACACGGGAACGTCGATGGACCAGTTCATGTAGCGGTATCCGTTGCTGTAGAGCTGGCCATCTTTCCGCACATACGAGCCGTCGCCAACGGCGGCGAACGACATGTCCCAATCGATGGCCTGTCGCAGGAGGATCAGGGCCGCCGATACCGCGACCACGGCGGAGAGGATGTTGCTGACGCGATACTTCGGGGCGACCATCGGGGTGGTGGCCAGGAAGTAAATCAGCGCTGCCGCGAACACGCCAACCCCGAGGGTCAGAATGTGGCTGACGCTGTCCCATTGGGTCACGGAATAGGTGAAGTAATTCTCCATGTTACCCAAATCCACAGAGCCGGCCGCCTGTGCTACGAACAGCTGGGGCAGTGACATTTTCGGATCCTTTCGAGTTGTGCCGGGCACCTGGGTCGCCCGGCGAGGACTTTGTTGGCATCCGCAGACGCCTGCGGAAGCGTAAACCGTTCAAAACGTTCAATACGTCCAAAACGGTAGACGGCCGGCGCTGTAAAATCCAGGCGCGGATCGAAGAAAAATTCAGGTACACGGCACCCGGACCGATTCGGCCGCGCGGAGCAGGCGGCGAAACGACCGCCCGGCCCGCGCAGCGCGGCGGCAGCGACGACCTCGAGCGACTCGCCGGGGTGCATGGATTCGATCGCCCCGGTTCACACGTCCAGCTCTTCCGCCTCCTCGGCGCGGTCCATGATGAAGTGGAAGCGGGCGGCGGTGTCGGATACCGTCTTCTGGGGTGTTGTGGCACACGCCGGGTATGGGCGGACCGGTTCGTGTTGCCCCGACAACGCTATCCGACACTGTTCCTGCGCCCACAATAAATCATCCTGACACCTTTTTCGCCCGGGGGGGGCCGGCGGCTTGCGCGCATAGTGTTTTCATGGGGGCGAGAGGTCGTTGGCGACTGGTTCGTGG
>CAYFQS010000384.1:0-3782 GCA_964345245.1 uncultured Planctomycetaceae bacterium
CCCTTGCGGCGGACGGCGAGACGGGGCACGATTTTGCGGTGTCGCTGCCCGGGTTCACGGCCGAGCGAGAACCCGTGGCTTGGCTGGAGATTCGGTTCACCGTGCCCGCCGACTGGGAGATCGTGCGCCATAGCACAAAGCCCGAGCAGGGCCGACTCGTCCTGATCGACCGCCGAGCCCAGCGGATGCAGGTTTCCTGGTTGGTCGTCGAGGCCGCGCCCGATCTGGCCTATATGCTCGATGATCAGAAGTCGCGAGACCTGGAAAACGACGACACAACGACCATCGAGAACATCGACCGCGTCGGACGCTGGCGGGGATACCGGGCTCTGTCGGACGATCGGCGTGTATCACGGGCCGCGTGGTACGATCAGACGCGCCGCCGACTGATCGAGATCGTCCTGTCCTGGCCGGACGAGGTGGATTCGCAACTGGAGCGCGAGCTGTTAAGCAGCTTTGCCTGCCCCCTTGAGACGGGCGGTGAGTCGCATTGGCGAGCCTTCGGGCTCGAAGCGACCGCCCCCGCCGGGTGGGAAATGGAGAAGGTCATCGCGAAAGTCGCCGACTCGACCTTCCGGTTCCGCCGGGACCAGGCCGAAGCGATTCTGAAACGACGGGCGATGACCGACGAATGGTTTTCCGGCTCGGCGCGCGGTCTGGTCGAAACGGAACTTGACAAGGGCGTGGTGAAGACCGAAGACACCCGCCATCGCGGTCACCCGGCCTGCTATAGTGAAAGTCGCGAGCAGGTCAACCGCTGGCGACGGATCAGCGGGCAGGTCCGGGTGCGGCGAGACCTGGTGTGGCATTGTCCGCAGTCGCGGTCGCTGTTCCGGATCACCACCTTGAGCCGACGTCGCGAGCCGGTCATGCCGGACGAATTCATCGTGCGCTGTTGCGGGGAGGTGGCGGCGTGAGCGCGAAACCGCAATACACCATGGATATGCTGCTCGACGCGGTGCCGATGCCCAACGAACGGGTGCGTGAAGAGCGTCGAGGCGAGAAGGTGCTGCTCTGGATCCCCCTGAAGAAGCGTTGGTTCATGGGCCCGCCATTCTCCTGGATTCTGCCGTTCCGGAGCGAACGTGCGGTGGTGATCGACCCGCTGGGCCAGGAGGTCTGGGAGCGGTGTGATGGGCGTCGGCAGGTCGAGCAGATCATCGATGAGTTCGCCTCGAGCCATCGGCTGCGTTTCCACGAGGCGAGATTGTCGGTGGAACTGTTCCTCAAGCAGTTGACGCAACGCGGCGCCATCGCGATGGTTGGCCTGAACCAGGGAGACGATACGTGAAGCCCATCGTCGTACGAGATCAGATTCGACTCGGTCCCATGCGGGCCCTCGACCTCTGCCTGCGCGGCATGTCGTATCGCATGTTCCGTTCGCTGGTGACCATGGCGATCCTGGCCCTGGCGGTGGCGTTTCTGATTCACGTGCTCAGCCACAGCTTGATCGGTCATGAGACGCGATGGAACGCCTACCAGGAACTGCGCGGCAGCCGCATGCTCGGGCAGTGGGTGCGGCGGCTTTCACGGCCGGACCCGCAGCCCGCGATGCTCACGGCACTTGCTGACGGACACCAAGACCGGCTTGCCGAGTATCAGCGGTGGTCCGGCGTCAACGCGGCGACCATCGAACGGATGCAGGAGACGGCGAAGGCGGGCGCGGAATTCGTGGCGTACATGGAAGATCGCCCGCCCGCGGTCAAGGCCTCGGTCCTCGGTGATCAGCGGCCCTACGGATTGCTCGGCAATCTGGAGGATTCAGAACGCTTGGCCGAGTTCCGGCGGAAGATGAACGATTTTCAGCAGAGCCCGCCGGCCGACGGCTGGGAGTGGCTGCATGCCCTGGCCCAGGAGCGATGGCCCGCGCTCCGCGAATTCATTGAGCAGGCGCAGCAGGCGCAGCGTGAGGCGATCGCGCAAGCACGCGCCGCCTTTGAGCAATCGCCCCAGGCGCTTCTCGCCGAAGCGCCCGACGGCTTGCTCAATGCCTTGACGAATGCGGGCTTTGAGGTGACCGCTGAGCAGTTATCCGAACTGCAGGGCCAGGCCCGGCTCGCGGTGGACATGCAGCGCCTCGACTCGCTGCTGGGCTCGGCCGAGGTGGAGGCCGCGGTCGCCCGGGAAATGGGCGTGACCCGTAATGAGGTGAATCTCCCGGCGGTGCTGATGTGGCTCAACGGCGAGTCCGACTGGTTGGCGGACGTGCTGGCCGAGAAAGAGCCCGGCGCCTTCTCCGCCGAGCGTCTCTCGACACTCGGCGAAACCTACCGCCGGCAGCAGCGGTTGCAGGACACCGTCGGCAGCGAAACGCCGCAGGCCCGTAGCGGCCTGCTGGAACTGCCCACCCGACTGCAGTGGCTGATCGCGGTCTCGCTGCTCGTGTGCATCGTGGGCGTGGCCAACGCCATGTTCATGTCCGTCACCGAGCGATTCGCCGAAATCGCCACCATGAAATGTCTCGGGGCCATGGACGGGTCGATCATGGTCCTGTTCCTTTTTGAAGCATCGATCCAGGGCTTCGTCGGCGGGTTGATCGGTCTGGTGATCGGCATCGTCCTCGCCTTCGGTCGCGGTATCCTGGAGTTTGGCACGTTGATCTTCGGCGTCCTGCCGGTGGGCGATATCCTCTACGGATCGCTGCTGGCGTTGGCGGCGGGCATGGTGCTCGCCGTCCTCGCCGCGATCGCCCCGGCCTGGGCCGCCGCCCGATTGGCCCCGATGGAAGCCATGCGCGTGGAGTGATCTTGAACGACACGAATCAAAACACGACGACCGCGCCCGACGAGCCGGCGACCGCTGCGCAGATGGAGATTGACGAGGACAAAGCGGTCATTATCCGCACCCTCGGGCTCAAGAAGCAGTACCAGATGGGCGAGGTGACCACCCATGCCCTGCGGGGCATCGACGTGGCGATCTATCGAGGCGAGTTCATCGCCGTGCTCGGCCCGTCCGGCTCCGGCAAAAGCACGTTCTTCAATATGATCGGCGCCCTCGATTCGCCCAGCGAAGGACGCATCCTCATCGACGAGGTCGACGTCGCCCAACTCAGCGCCGTCGAACTCGCCTTCCTTCGCTGTCGGAAAATCGGATACATCTTCCAGCAGTACAACCTCATCCGTTACATGACCGCCCTGGAAAACGTCACCGTGCCGATGGCCTTCGCCGGGGTGAATCCCGACACGGCACGCCGGCGGGGGATGGACCTGCTCGAACTCGTCGGCCTCGCCGAACGCTGGACCCACCGGCCGATTGAGATGTCCGGCGGCCAGCAGCAACGCGTGGCCATCGCCCGCTCCATGTGTAACCAGCCCAGAATCCTGCTGTGCGATGAGCCGACGGGCAACCTCGACCTCAAGACCGGCCAGGAAATCCTCAACATCCTCCAGCGTGTCAACAAGGAGCGCGGTGTGACCGTCGTTTGCGCCACCCACGACCACCGACTGTTGAATATCAGCGATCGTATCATGTGGATTCGCGACGGGCAGGTGGAACGTCTTGAGAAACGTGCGGATGTGGAAGTCCGGGTCGGCCGCATCGGGGGGTATGACGAGTGAAACAACGCCATTTCGCCATCCTGATCGCCGCCATGTTGATCCCCGCGGCATCGGTCGGGGCCCAGGACGCCGACCACGATGCTCGGCCCGGCGCTTTCGAGTCCGATCTGCGGGCGCTGACCCGGGCCTCTCACCGACTCGCCGGCACCGACGCGAACAACGCCGCGGCGGACCACGTGGTCGGGCGGCTGAAAGAGATCGGCGTCCCCGATGAAGACATCATCT
>CAYFQS010000385.1:0-3776 GCA_964345245.1 uncultured Planctomycetaceae bacterium
GTTCCTGCGTTATGCTGGCGGGGGATCATCGGTATACCTACAGCGGCATCGGACTATTTCGCCCCGAGATGTTCGCGCCGTCGACGCCAGGCTTTCGAGCCCTGAGGCCGGTGATCGAAGCGGCCATTACGGCCGGCCGGGTATCCGGCGAGCACTATCGGGGCGAATGGCTGGATATCGGAACACCCGACCGTCTGAAGCGTCTGAACCGCATGCTGCAGGCGCAAAGCCAGTGAGCAGTTCTAATAAAATTCGATTCTTTTACCGATTGAAGATACACTCGGATGGCGCAGCCGACCTGGCGCGCGAGATCGACCACGAAACCAGTTTCAGAAGCGCGTGAACGACCAAGGAGCACGTGAATGAAAATAGGTGCACCGAAAGAAACCACACGGGGCGAAGCGCGGGTCGCGTTGACGCCCGAGAGCGCGGGCCGGCTGCAGAAGCTCGGGTATGAATGCCTCGTCGAATCCGGCGCCGGGACGGCCGCGGCAATCACCGACGAGGCCTTTGAAGCCGCCGGTGTTGAGGTGGTGGCCTCGGCCGCGGAACTGTGGAAGAACGCCGATATCATCGTCAAGGTGCGGGAGCCATTAGTCGAGGAGATCGAAGCGGCCCCGGACGGCAAGATCCTGATCGGCTTCGTCTGGCCAGCGTCCAATGAGGACCTGCTCGAGAAGATGAAGGCCAAGGGCATGTCCGTGCTCGCCATGGACATGGTGCCGCGCATCAGCCGGGCGCAGAAAATGGACGCGCTGTCGTCGATGGCCAACATCGCCGGCTACCGGGCCGTGATCGAGGCCGGCAACAACTTTGGCCGCTTCTTCATGGGCCAGATGACCGCGGCCGGTAAGGTACCCCCGGCGCGGGTCCTGGTCGTTGGCGCGGGCGTCGCAGGCCTGGCGGCGACCGGCACCTCGGTGGCCCTCGGCGCCATCACTATGGCCTTCGACGTCCGCCCCGAGGTGGCCGAGCAGATCGAGTCCATGGGCGCGGAGTTCGTGTATCTTGATTTTGAGGAAGACCAGACCGACGGCGCCGAGACCGGCGGCTACGCGTCACCATCCAGCCCCGAGTTCCGCGTAAAGCAGCTGGAGAAGTTTCGCGAGCTGGCGCCGGAAGTCGATATCGTCATCACCACGGCACTGATCCCGAACCGGCCGGCGCCGGAGCTCTGGACCGAGGACATGGTCGAGGCCATGAAGCCCGGCTCGGTCGTCGTCGATCTCGCCGCCGAGCGCGGCGGCAACTGCACGCTGACACAGGCCGACGAGAGGATCGTCACCGACAACGACGTTACCATCATCGGCTACACCGACTTCCCCAGCCGCATGGCCACCCAGTCGTCCAATCTCTACGCCACCAACATCCGGCACATGCTCGATGATCTGACGCCGGACAAGGACGGCAAGCCGGTCATCGACATGGAAGACGACGTGATCCGCGGCGTGCTGGTCACGCACGACGGCGAGATCACCTGGCCGCCGCCGGAACCGAAAGTCAAGGCCATCGCGTCGGCGAAGCCGAAGAAGAAGGAGCCGGAAGAGACGGCGGAACAAAAGGCCCAGCGCGAGGAAAAAGCGCTGAAGGGCTCGCTCAACCGCACAAGCTGGCTGCTGGGCATCGGCGGGTTGCTGTGCCTGGGCGTCGGCACCGTGGCGCCACCAAGCTTCATGCAGCACTTCATCGTGTTCGTTCTCGCAGTGTTCGTCGGCTATCACGTGATCTGGGGCGTGGCGCACTCGCTGCACACGCCGTTGATGGCGATCACCAATGCGATTTCGTCGATCATCATCGTCGGCGCGTTGCTGCAGGTAGCTTCCGGTAGTGCGGCGGTTATGGTACTGGCCGCGGTCGCGATCCTGATGGCTTCGGTCAATATCTTCGGCGGGTTCCTGGTCACCCGTCGCATGCTCGCTATGTTCAAGCGGAGTTGAGGAGAGAATAATGTCCGAAGGTCTTATCACCGCCGCCTATGTTGTCGCGGCAGTACTCTTCATTCTCGCGCTGGGCGGACTCTCGAATCAGGAGAAGGCCAAGCGCGCGATCTGGTACGGCATCGTTGGCATGGCGCTGGCGGTGGCGGCCACGATTGTCGCGACAAGCGGGACGCCGGGCGTTGCCCACTACATCACTATCGGGCTGCTGGTGATCGTCGGCGGCGCGATCGGCTGGACCGTCGCCAAACGCGTGCAGATGACCCAAATGCCCGAGCTGGTCGCCGGCTTTCACAGCCTGGTCGGGCTCGCGGCAGTCTTCATCGGCATCAACGCCCATCTCGAAATGACCGTGGCGCTGGCGGCGAAAGAGGCGGGCACGGTCGCCGAGCTGGCCGGTTTTGCCGCGACCATTGCGAAGAAATCGGCCGTAGAGCTCAACATCCTGAAAGTGGAGCTCTTCCTCGGCATCCTGATTGGGGCGATCACTTTTACCGGGTCCATCATCGCCTACGGCAAGCTGTCCGGAAAGCTCGGCTCCGCGGCACTTACCCTGCCCGGCCGCCACCTACTCAACCTGGTGGCAATCATTGCCTGCCTTGGCCTCGGGGCGCTGTATCTGGGCGGCGCGGGCCTGTGGACGATGATTGCCGTCGCTGTCATTGCGGGACTGATCGGCTGCCACCTGATTCTTGCGATTGGCGGAGCCGACATGCCGGTCGTGGTGTCGATGCTGAACTCTTACTCGGGCTGGGCCGCGGCGGCGATTGGCTTCACGCTGGGCAACGACTTGCTGATTGTGACCGGCGCGCTGGTCGGCAGCTCGGGCGCGATCCTGTCCTACATTATGTGCAAGGGCATGAACCGCTCCTTCATCTCGGTGATCCTCGGTGGCTGGGGCGGCGAGACCACCTCGGCCGAAGCGGTCGACGGCGAGATGATCGCCGCCGATGCCGATACCGTGGCTCAGGCCGTTTCCGATGCCGACAGCGTAATCATCGTGCCCGGCTACGGCATGGCCGTGGCTCAGGCGCAGGGTGCAGTCTCGGAACTGACAAAGAAATTGCGCGACAAGGGCAAGACCGTGCGTTTCGCCATCCACCCGGTGGCCGGTCGATTACCGGGGCATATGAACGTGCTGCTGGCCGAGGCCAAGGTGCCCTACGACATTGTACTGGAGATGGAAGAGATCAACGAGGATTTCCCGAGCACCGACGTCGTCATCATCATCGGCGCCAACGACATCGTCAACCCGGCCGCCCAGGACGACCCGGGCAGCCCGATCGCCGGCATGCCGGTGCTGGAGGTCTGGAAGGCACGCCAGGTGTTCGTCTGCAAACGCGGAAGCGGCACCGGTTACTCGGGCATCGAGAACCCGCTGTTCTTCAAGGACAACACCCGGATGTTTTACGGTGACGCCAAAGCGTCGATGGACGCATTGCTGCGTGAGCTGGATTGAAAAAAAAAGCCACTGAAACCGCGGATGAACGCAGATGAACGCAGATAAAAAATGCTTCCCAAGTACTGTTTGTTTTCGCTGTCTCTGTGAAATTCCCTCTACAGAACTTTGAATTTCATCTGCGTTCATCTGCGTTCATCTGCGGTTTCAGTTGCTTTTGACTTGAATACCGACATCACAAGAATTTCAATGAACCTAACACGAGCGAAGGGTTAACCGCGGTTTTTGTTGTGACCAGTGAATCCCTACACACTCAACTGCGCAATCCCAATCAACCATGATTGAAAATACTCCGTATTTCGTCGGCTGGGGCACGTTGACTCTCATCAATGCCGGGCTCGCCCAGGGCAAGGGCCGCAGTGGCCTGGCCTGGTGGTTCA
>CAYFQS010000386.1:0-3776 GCA_964345245.1 uncultured Planctomycetaceae bacterium
AGATTCGGGGCACTCCGTATCAGCCGATGGACGGAGACGAGAGATTCCCCCGGGATCAATAGACCGTCTCGTGATGGCCCTCACGCCGCGGCTTCGTGGTGCTCGACGACCTGGCGTTCGACGGCTTCGCCGAGTAAGGGCGAGGGTTGGCCTGTGCAGGTGAGGGTGAGCCGGTGCATGGCGCGGGTGCAGGCGACGTAGAGCATGTGGCGGTCGATCTCGCTGCGGTAATTCGCATCGTCGGCGTGGGGGACAATGACCTGGTCGAACTCCAACCCCTTGGCGAGGTAGGCGGTGGCGATCATCACGCCTTGCGTGAAATCGGTGCTGCGGGCGTCGAGCAGGTGGATGGGGGCGCAGTGCTCGGAGAGAGCTTCATACAGCCGCGCGGCCTGGTCCTGGGTCTTGCAGATGATCCCCAGCGAGTTGTGCCCGCTGTCGCGGAATCTGGCAATGGCCCGTTGAATAGCGGCGAGCTCGTCGTCGGCCCTCTCGCAGGCAAGCAGCGTCGGCCGGTCGCCGTGCCGCTCGATCGGCATCAGATCCGGGTTGTGCTGAATCGTCTGCGCCAGTTCGGTGATCTGCAGCGTCGAGCGGTAGCTCTTGTGCATGAACACGCTCTGGGCTTCATCGAGCACGCGCTCGATGGCCTCGGCGGACGAGGCGCTGACCGGGCTGACCGACTGGTGGTGGTCCCCGAGGATGGTCTTGCGGCAGGGGTAAAGGTCGGCGATGACCTGGTACTGCACCGGCGTGTAGTCCTGCATCTCGTCGATGACCACGTGCTTGATGCGCGTCGAGGGCGTAACCGGCTCGACGAGCTTCCGGAGGTAGATCAGCGGGAACACGTCGTTGTACTCGTACTTGCCGCCTTTGAGCTGCCGGAACATGTCCGGCCGACCGATCCACGCGTAGAACGCCTTGTACAGCGCCTTGAGCGAGGTGTGGGTGAACATGCGGGTCAGGGCATTGCGTACGGCCGTGCGATCCTTGTTGACGATCCGCTTGCCGTACTCCTCGTGGATGTACCCCACGATGTCGTCGGTGACCCGGCTGATCTGATCGTTGATCGCTGCGTTCCGGTATTTCTCGAACCGGGCGGTGATCCAGTCGGCGTCCAGGGTGAACAGGCCCACGGCCACGTCGGCGGGTTGGAAGTTGGTCGAGCGCACGTGGCTGAAGTAGGCGTCAAGCTGCTTGAGAAAGTCGGGGCCGGCCTTGAACCGCACGCGGTCGGCGTATTTCCTGTCCTTGCCCTCGAGCAGCCGGGTCACCTGCTCGGCGAAGGTTTCGAACTTGACGTTGTGCTGCAGCTCGCGGCCGGCGATCTCCTCCATCGTGGTTTCCTGGATCATCTCCTCGCCAAGCTCGGGCAGCACCTGCGAGATGTAGCTGGCGAAGACCTTGTTGGGCGAAATGATCAGGATGTCCCGCGAACGGATGGTGTCCTTGTAGCGGTAGAGCAGGAAGGCGATGCGGTGCAGCGCGATCGAGGTTTTTCCCGAGCCGGCCGCGCCCTGGATGATCAGCGAATGGGCCTGCTCGTTGCGGATGATCGCGTTCTGGTCGCGCTGGATCGTGGCGACGATGTTCTTCATCTTCTCGTCGGAGGCGCGGCTCAACTCCGCCTGAAGCACGTCGTCCTGGATGTTCAACGACGTATCGAGCATGAAGATCAGTTCGCGGTTCTCGATGCGGTACTGCCGCTTTCGCGCGATATCGCAGGTCACCCGCCCCGAGGGGGCTTCGAAGGCGGCCGGGCCGAGCTCGTACTCGTAGAACATGCTGGAGACGGGCGCCCGCCAGTCATGGACGAGTTGTCGCTCGGCTTTGGCGTCGTAGAAAGAGTGAATGCCGATGTAGACCGGCTGTTCGGTGTCGGCGTCGCCGCGGGTGATATCGATGCGGCCGAAATATGGGCTGTCGACCATCCGCGCCAGGCGGCGCTGCTGGTCGGCGCTGTGTTCGGTGACGCGCGTCGCCATGGTGACCGATTGGCGCATGTTGGCCTTTTCGGCGTGGTCCATGTCGCTGCGGTTCTCCTCAAGCTCGGTGACCAGGTGGCGGGCTTCGGCCTGGCGCGCATCCACCTTGGCGCTGTACGACGCCAGTTCGGCGGCGATGGATGCGGTCACATCGCGCAGATACCGGCGTTCCTCGGATTCGGTCTGGTTCGTAAACTGCTCTGCCATCGGTTCAGTCATGGTTTGGGGGGGCGAATGTTTCAAAGCACCGCGCCTCCGGCGACTGGTCGGCAGGCGTGGCGTATGAATGGGTTTCAGACCCGCGTGAATCAAATCGCCGCGGCGGCGTGGCGAACAACGCCATCCCGGCCAGCGGCAGCGAGGCCAGCAGCGTGCCGAGCATGTATGCGCCGGTGAGCTGGCTGGGGCTCAGGCCCCGCGACGTTCGCAGCGACTGGTTGAACCCGGAAATACCGAAGGTCTGCGCCGGTGAGGCCGCGATGATCGCCAGCGTGGCAACCGGGAGCATCACCCAACCGTAATACAACCGACGTGGACGCGGCGGAAACGACGGAACATCAGATATCGACTGACTCGAACAGCTCATCGGCGATTACTTGTCGTATTGGCCCGGTGCCGATGACAAACCATGGCATCGAGCGTTCAAAGGCGGGCATTACCGGAAGCCCCAATATTGTAGGCATTCGAGCCCCCATGCCAAGCGCCCCTGTGGTTACATGGCATGCCACGCGTGCGGATTTACCGCCAAGGCGCGAGGCAGCCCCGAGGCCGCCAGAACACGGCGGATGCCGACGACCGGACGACGGGACGACGGGGGGGCCGGGGGCGGTTTGTCTCACTCGTCCTCTGGCGGGGTTCCCGGCGCCGCTCGGCGTGCTGCGGTGGATTCGCTCGCGTGGGACCTCTCGCACTCCCTACGATCAGCCGAGGTGACCTGTGCTTGCCCCTCACGCCCTGCGCCGTCATCATGGAAGACAGAGAACACCGCGATAGCTGACTCAGGAAACACCAATGAACAATGCCTATCTTGCGTTTGATCTGGGAGCGGAATCCGGCCGGGCCATGCTCGGCGTGCTCGAATCGGGGAAGCTGACGCTCGAAGAAGTCCATCGGTTCCCCAACAAACTGCAGCCGCTTGACGACGGGCTGCACTGGGACATCGACGGGCTGTGGAACAACCTCGTGGAAGGTCTGAAGAAGGCCGGTGAAACCGCGGCTTCGAGAGGCCTGCAGATCGTCTCGCTCGGCGTGGACACCTGGGGCGTGGATTACGGCCTGATCGATGCGGAGGGCAAGCTGGTCATTCAGCCCTTCGCCTATCGCGATGAGCGGAATCCGCCGGCCATGGACAAGGCCGTCAAGCTCGTCGGGGAAAAACGGCTCTACGAGGTGACCGGCATTCAGTTCATGGCCCTCAACACGCTGTACCAGCTCGTCGCCCAGAAGGATGCCGACCCATCGGTGCTTGACAGAGCCGAGCGGCTTCTGTTCACGCCCGACCTGATGCACTACCTGTTCACGGGCAAGGCGGTGAACGAGGCGACCATCGCGTCGACCTCGCAGATGCTCGATCCGCGGACCGGGCAGTGGGCGACCGAACTGCTTGAGGCCCTCGACCTGCCCACGCATTTCCTCGGTGAGATCGTGCCCGCGGGCACGGTGATCGGCACGATCAAGCCGGAGATCGCCGAGCAGGCGGGCGTGTCGGCGGAGATCCGGGTGATCGCCCCGGCGGCGCACGATACGGCCAGCGCCGTCGCGGCCGTCCCCGATCGCCCCGACCTAAACTGG
>CAYFQS010000387.1:0-3769 GCA_964345245.1 uncultured Planctomycetaceae bacterium
GCACAGGGCGGGGGGGGGCGGCACCCCCCCCCCCCCCCGGGGGGGCGAGGCCCCGCCGCTGGACCGTCTGCCCCCGCAGCGGGTGACGGTGTACGACGCGGCAAGCGGGGGGGAGACCCGGCATCTGCCGCTCGCCGAGCCGCGCGGCCTGACCGTCGACGAGGCCGGCCGCCTGCTCGCCATCTCCGGCGCGCAGGTCGTGCAGCTCGATCCCGAGTCCGGCGACACGACGCCGATCATCACCCGCGACCTGGACGAGCCGTACGACCTCGCCGTCGCGGAGGGCGGCTGGATTTACGTCAGCGACGGCGGGCCGCACCAGGTGAAAGTGTTCGACCGGACGGGGGCGCTGCAGCGAACAATCGGCAAGCCCGGCGGGCGGTCAGCCGGGCCTTACGACCCGGCTCACATGCACCATCCGCGCGGCATCGACCTCGACCGGCGCGGGCAGCTCTGGGTGGCCGAGTCCTCCCGCAAGCCGAAGCGGGTGAGCTGGTGGGACGGCGGGGACGGGGAGTACGCGGGGCAGAAGATGGGCCCGTCGCGTTACGGCGGGGGCGGCTGGCTCGATCCGGTCGATCCGAGGAAGTTCTACTACCGCGGCATGGAATTCCGGCTCGACTGGGACGCGGGGACGTGGGCGTTGGCGAACATTCTGTGGGCCGGCGGCGAAGGCCCGCAGCCGCCGGTGGGCGCGGTCGAGCGGCCGATCCATCACGACGGTCGACATTTCCAGGTCACCGACCCGGGCCATCAGTACGGCCGATTCGCGGTGATCGCCGAGCACCGGGGCGACCGCGTGCAGCCCCTCGCCGCGGCGGGCCTGGCCGGGCAGTGGGACGTACTCAAGACCGAGCGGTTCGCCCGAGTCCTCGGCGCGGACCTGGCGGGCAAGGGCTTTCTCTGGGTGGACGCCGATGGCGATGGCGCGCCCCAGCCGGACGAGATCGAACTCGGCCCCGCCCTCAAGCACGCCTATTTCACGAGCTTCATCGGCGACGACCTGACACTCAACTACGGCGAGACGCAAATCCCCGCCCGCGGGTTCAATGACGCCGGCGCCCCGAACTACAGCTTCGAGCACGTCGAGCGACGCGAGCCGATGCCGGTGGACGGCGTCTACTCCACCGCGCGGCTGCCCGACGGATCATTGTTCGGCGTGAGCAGCCCGATCATGATCCAGAACCCCGACGGCTCGGCGCGCTGGACCTATCCCGAGCATTACCTCGGCGTGCATGCCTCGCACCGCGCCCCGGCCCCGGAGACCGGCGAGATGTCCGGGTCGCTGCTGTTCATCGGCCACACCGAGGCCACCGATGACGTGCCCGCCCTCACCGGCGTGTGCTCCAACTTCGGGTACTACACGCTGTTCACCAACGACGGCCTGCTCGCCGCCCGACTCTTCCACGACTACCGCACCGGCGCGCCCTCCTGGCACATGCCCCGAGCCGAGCGCGGCATGGAGGTCGGGCACATGACGCTCGGCGGGGAGCATTTCTACGGCTCTTTCACCCGCACCGAGGACGACCGCTACTTCGTCGTCGCCGGACATAACCACTCCTCCATCGTCGAGGTCCACGGACTCGACACGCTCACCCGCGGCGAGCGCGAGCTCGAGATCACCCCGGACATGATCGCGGCCAACGACCGCTACCTGCGCGAGCTGGCCCGGATGGAGGTTAAAACCGAGCGGCCGAAGTTCGTCCGCGCCAGACGGATGGACGTGACCATCGACGGCAAGCTCGACGACTGGGCCGACGCCGCGACGCTCGACATCGAAACCCGCGCTACCGCCCATGTCGGCTGGGATGCCGGGCGCCTGCTGCTGGCCTTCGACGTGACCGACCCGACGCCGCTGATCAACCACGGCGAGGACGTGAAGTACCTGTTCAAGACCGGCGATTCGGTCGATCTCCAGATCGCCACGAACCCCGATGCGGACCCGAAGCGGATCACGCCGGCGGTGGGCGACGTGCGGCTGCTGATCACCCGGACCGACGGCAGGCCGGTCGCGGTGTTGTATCGGCATCGCGCGGCGGACGCGGCCGAGGACGAGGCGACGTTCTTCTCCTCCCCCTCGCGGACGGTGCGGGTCGATCAGATCGAGGTCCTGGAAGACGTTGAGTTCGCCTTCGCCGAGCGGCGAGGCGGGTATCGCGTCGAGGTCGCCGTGCCGATGGCGGCGCTCGGCCTGAAGGTTCCGATCGGTCTGCGCCTGCCCATGGACGTCGGCGTGCTGCTCGGCGACAAGGCCGGCGAAGACGTGCGCCGGCGACTCTACTGGGCCAATCCCACCACGACGCTGATCAACGACGTACCGAGCGAAATCCAGCTCTCGCCCGGGCTGTGGGGTGCCGTGGAGTTCGTCGAGTAGCGTTCGCGTCGGCGTGGGGGCTACTGGACGGCGTCGGTGTCGAGCGGCAATCGGCGCGCGAGGTCGAGATAGTCTTCGAGGCGGCGTTTCACTTCGATGATCGTGTCGCCGCCGAATTTCTCCAGGGCCGCCCGGGCGACCTCGAAGGCGACGACGTTCTCCATCACCACCGACGCGGCGGAAACGGCGCACACGTCGCTGCGTTCGTAGCCGGCTTCGGAGGCCTCGCGGGTGTTCAGGTCCACGCTCTTCAGCGGCTTGAGCAGGGTGCTGATCGGCTTCATCGCGCCGCGGACGACGAGCGGCTGGCCGTTGGTCATACCCCCCTCGGTGCCCCCGGCGTTGTTCGTCTGGCGGGTGAACCCGAGCGAGGCGGCGTCTCGCTTCGCCGGATCGAAGCCGATGTGATCGTGCACCTGCGAGCCGGGGCGTCGGGCGGCTTCGAAGCCCAGGCCGATCTCCACGCCCTTGAACGCCTGGATGCCCATGACCGTGGCGGCGATGCGCGAGTCGAGCTTGTCGTACCAGTTCACGCACGTGCCAAGCCCCGGCGGACAGCCGAACACGTGGGCCTCGACGATCCCGCCCACGGTGTCGCCGGCCTCCTTCGCCCGGCGGATAACCTTCCGCATCTCCTCGCTCGCCGCCGGGTCCGGGCAGTACACGTCGCTGGCCTCTCGGGCTTCGAGCATCTGCCGCCGGTTGTCGGGGGTGAGGGCGACATCGCTGGCCGCGGCTTCGATGCTTCGCACGAAGCCGAACACCTCGATGCCGATCTCCCGCAGCAGGCAACGGGCCAGCGCCCCGGCGGCGACGCGCGACGCGGTCTCCCGGGCCGAGGCCCGCTCCAGCGTTTCACGGCAGTCGGTGGTGAGCCACTTGATCGACCCGGCGAGGTCGGCGTGGCCCGGCCGCGGACGGTGCAGCCGCGGCGTGCGTTCGAGGTCGTCGAGGCGACTGTCCTTGTTGGCGATCCGCATGGTCAGCGGCGCGCCGGTCGCCCGGCCGAGCCGCACGCCGGTGAGGAACTCCGCGGCGTCGGTTTCGATCCGTTGCCGCCCGCCGCGGCCGTACCCGCCCTGCCGCCGGCGAAGTTCGCCGTCGATCAGCTCGCTGTCGATCGCCAGCCCCGCCGGCACGCCGTTGACGAGAATGATCAGGCAAGGCCCGTGCGATTCACCCGCCGTCTGGTAGCTCAGTATGCTCATCGTGCGGACATTGTAGCGACTGGTCCCCCCTCGCCATCAAACCGCGCCCGGCGGTCGCGGTTTTATGATTTGATGGCGTCGAAGGCGGCGAGGGCGGCCTTGCGGGCCTGCTGGTGGTCGACGATGGGGTCGGGGTAGTCGACCGGCTCACCCGACTCCCACGGGCTGTGGATATGCCGGTCATCGA
>CAYFQS010000388.1:0-3761 GCA_964345245.1 uncultured Planctomycetaceae bacterium
CGGCCAGCGGCAGCGCATCGGCATCGCCCGCGCTCTCGCCCTCGAACCCAGGTTCATCGTCTGCGACGAGCCGGTCAGCGCCCTCGACGTGTCGATCCAGTCGCAGATTCTCAATCTGCTCAACGACCTGCAGGATGAGTTCGGCCTGGCGTATCTGTTCATCGCCCACAACCTCGCGGTGGTCGAACATTTCTCGGACCGCGTGGCGGTGATGTACCTCGGCCGCATTGTCGAGACCGCGGATCGCGATGAACTCTACCGCCAGCCGGTGCACCCGTACACGCAGGCGCTGCTGAGCGCCGTGCCGGAACCGAAGCCGCGACGGGACAAGGGGCGGGTGATCCTCACCGGCGAAGTGCCGAGTCCGATGAACCCGCCGACCGGTTGTCATTTTCACCCGCGCTGCCCGCTCAGCCGGCGACTCGCCGACGACGCCCGCGCCTCCGAGACAGTGCAGATCACCGTGACCGGCGAACCGCAGCGCGTGATGCGCCGCTGCGTCGAAGAGTCCCCGGCGTTCACCCCCTTCCGCGAAGACGACGCGCACTGCGCGGCCTGCCACTATGGCGAAGAGTCGGCGCAGAGGCATTCGACGATCTGACGATCCCCGGGGCGTGCCACTGACAAAGATCGACCGCGTCAGCCGCCGACGCCTGCCCGGCGCGCAAGCAGGGGCATGCGCCGCGTTCGGCGTAGGGATCGCTCAGCGGGCCGTGTCACGGCACGGGATCGAAGCCCAGCACCTGCTTGGCCTTACTGTTGCGGAAGGTGCGCAGACCGACGCGGATGTCGTAGTTCAGCCGGCCCCAGCGCTCGTAGACGAGCGTTGGGATAATCACGTTACCGGGCGCGTCGGCGCCCCAGTCGGCGCCTCTGGCGTGCCAGGCCTCGGGCTCGTAGTCGTCGACGAACAGCCCGCCCCACTGGTACCACGCCACCGACCCGTCCTGGTGCACCACGTTCCCGCCGCGCGGGTCCATGGAGAAGTGGTTGGTCTCGACGTTGCGCTGTCGAAACGAGTGCCACGCGGCATGGGTGCGGTCGGACCAGATAACGATCTGCGGCCGGCGGACGATGGCCGCGACCTCCGGTCGCTGGGTCGCGGCGTAGAGGGTCTCCGGGCGCATCTCGAACCAGTCCGCGCTGCCCGTCTGGTAGGAGTACGACGCGCGGTAGTAGTTGTCCCGCCGTTGTGACGGACAGAGCATCACCCCGATGGGATCGAACCGCATGTCGTTCGGTTCGGAGTGGCTGCCGAAGCTGGTGGTCCCGGCATTGAGGTACTCGGAGTAGAACCAGCGAAGGGTATCGTTTCGAAGGTTCCCGCGCGCTCCCTGCCCGAACCGGGTCTGGTCCATGTAGACGCCCTGGTCGATGGTGTAGGCGATGGTGGCCATGCCGATCTGGGACAGGTTGCCCGCACACCGCGCCCGCCGCGCCGCCTCGCGGGCCTCTTTCAGACTCGGCAGCAGAATGCTGATCAGCAGCGCGATGATCGCCACCACGACCAGCAGTTCGATCAAGGTAAAACCCGCCCGGCCAAGCCGGACCGCAGCCCGGCGGAGGTCCGGATTCGAGGCAGCCACACCGCCCCCCGCTCGCCGCCCCGGGCCGCGATTGCAGCTCTCAAATGCCCGTCGCATGATTCAACTCCTGCGATCGCGTAGACCTGCCAGCTCGATTCTAGCCGCGCTTTGCTTGATCGGCCAAAAAACCAGGCCTAGCGTTTGCGTTGAGTGACACTCGCGGGATTTTCTTGGAGCATCATCATGCCGACCGGCAATATCCAGTTGCGCGCCCTCACGACCGAGCAGCGCCGGCAGTACGAAGACGACGGTTACATCGTGCTGCGCCGCTTCCTCAACGATGAGCAGGTGGCCGAGCTTCGCGACACCTTCACCGACCTGGGCAAGGACGGACCGGTGCCCGGCCTGTCGCAGGAGATGCGGGGCATCGACGCGAACGACCCGCTGACCATGTGGCCGCGGATGATGCACCCCCACCGCCATCCCGAGATGCCCGTGGGCCCGGTCGCGCTGAAGTACCTGCTCAACCGGGACGTGGGCGACGTGATGTGGGACTTGTTCGACGGCGAGCCGATCGCGGCCCAGTCGATGTACTACTTCAAGCCCGCCGGTTCACGGGGTCAGGACTTCCACCAGGACAACTTCTATCTCCGCGTGCATCCCGACACCTGCATGGCCTACTGGCAGGCGGTCGATCCCGCGGACGAGGAGAACGGCGGGCTCTTCGTCGTGCCCGGGTCCCACAAGCTCGGACTGCAATGCCCCGAGAAGTCCGACAAGTCGCAGTTCTTCACCAACGACCACCTCGACGTGCCCGAAGGCATGGCCCTCGTGCCGGTGCGGCTCGACGCGGGGGACGCCCTGTTCTTCAACGGGTCGCTCATTCATGGCTCGTATCCCAACAAGAGCGAAGACCGCATGCGGCGGGCGTTCATCTGCCACTACGTCCCCGCCGACAGTCAAGAAACCGCCCAGTGGTACAAGCCACTCTTGCGGTTCAACGGCGAGGCGGTGGACATTGCCGAGGCCACTGGCGGCGGGCCGTGCGGCGACGTCGACGCGCCGTCGATGAGCAGGTGACCCGTCCGATTCGATCGGATTATCAATCGGTGCCACGGGCAGGCCGCGCTCGACGGAGCCGACCTCGCGCGCCGATGGCGCCGGCCCCGCAAGGATTCAAAACGTCGTCGAACGGAAAGCCATGGTGTATCCTGCGCGGTAATCGACCTTGCACTGAAAGGATCACGTGATGGCCGACGACGCGCCCACCGCCCCGCCGACGCTGACCGACGAATCGCAGGTGCCCGAATATGAGTTGCCTGACCCGCTGGTCCGGGAAGACGGCAAGCGGGTGACCAGCGCCGCCGATTGGACCGCGTGCCGCCGACCGGAACTGCTGCGCCTGTTCGGCGAGCACGTGTACGGCCACACGCCCGAGCGGCCGTTCGAACAACGGGCCGAGATTGTCGAGGAATCCGACGACGCCCTCGCCGGCCGGGCGATCCGTCGGCAGCTTGAGATGATCTTCACCACCGGGCACGGCGAGCTGCGGTCGAACCTGCTGATCTACCTGCCGAAGGACGCGCCGCGGCCGGCGCCGGTGTTCTGCGGGCTCAACTTCGCCGGCAACAACACCATCCATCCCGACCCGGCGATCCGCCTGACGCGCAGTTGGGTTCGATCGCGTTCCGACCCGAACGCGGTCGACAATCGCGCCACCGAACAGTCGCGGGGCGTGCGTGCTCGACGCTGGCCGGTCGAGCAGATCATCGACCGCGGCTACGGGCTCGCGGCCATCCACTACAGCGATCTCGATCCGGACTACGAAGACGGCTTCGCCAACGGCGTGCACGGATTGATCGACGGCCCACCGGCCGACCCGCGCCCCGCGAGCGCCTGGGGCGCCATCGGGGCCTGGGCCTGGGGACTCAGCCGGGCGATGGACTACTTCGAGACCGACGGCGAGATCGACCACGCGCGCGTCGCGCTCATGGGCCACTCGCGCCTCGGCAAGACGGCGCTGTGGGCCGGGGCGCAGGACCCGCGCTTCGCCATCGTGATTTCCAACGACTCGGGTTGCGGGGGCGCGGCCCTGTTTCGCCGGCGGTTCGGCGAGACCATCGACCACATGCGCCACAACGGGATCGACTACTGGTTCTGCTCTCGCTACGGCGAGTACGCCGAAGCTGCGAGGTTGAAGCGCAGGCGCGCGAGCATCTCGGGCTGGGGCTCGAC
>CAYFQS010000389.1:0-3756 GCA_964345245.1 uncultured Planctomycetaceae bacterium
GGCACATACCGCCCCAAACGCAGGCCGGTTTGTGCGGCGCGGTGAACCGGGCCGCGCCCGCGGATCGCCGATCCACGCTCAACCGTGCGAGCAGGCATGGTCGACCTCGCCGCGGAGGACGCCGTCGGTTTCGGCGATCTTGCCGCGGGCGATGAGCAGCGTCACGAGCGTCCCGATCGGCAGATCACTTCCAAAACAGGCGTGGAATCTCGCGTCGTGACCGTACCGTTCAGCGGCGACCGCTTCGAGGCGGTCGCGGGTGAAGGGCGGATCGGCGGCGGCGACGAGCCGGATGATTTCGTGGCCGTGAATGCTCCGGGACATTTGCGTGTCTCCTTTCGCGGCGTATCATCGGCCGGCCCGACCGCCATTGCCTTGACCTGCATCAAATGACGGAAACTTTCCAGACAAACGCCCCACCCATGGTCGTCATCCTCGGCCCGACGGCCGGGGGCAAGAGCGAACTCGCCGTGCGCCTCGCTCAACGCATCAGCGGCGAGATCGTCAACGCCGACTCGATGCAGGTCTATCGCCGCCTCGACGCCGGCACCGCCAAGCCGACGCTCGAACAGCGACGAGCGGTGATGCATCACCTCGTGGACGTGGTGGACCCCGCGGAGACGTGGACCGTCGCCGACTGGCTGGAGGCGGCGGAGGCGGCGATCCGCGACATTCGCGATCGCGGGGCGGTGCCCCTCGTGGTCGGCGGGACGAACCTGTATCTGAAGGCGCTGCTGGAGGGGCTGTTCGAAGGCCCGCCGCCGGACGAGGCGTTTCGCCAGCGGCTCGAAGCGGTCGACGCGCACGATCTGCACCGTCGGCTGGAGCGGGTCGATCCCGACGCGGCCGAACGAATCAACCGCAATGATCGTAAACGTATCGTCCGGGCGCTGGAGGTCTACGAGCGGACCGGCACGCCGATCAGCAAGCTGCAGCGGCAGTGGTCGGACGACCCGGACCGCGGCTACCGCTACGATGCGGTGCGGATCGGCCTTCGATGGCCGACGCCGGCGATCAACCGGCGCATTAACGCCCGGGTCAAGCGGATGTTCCAGTCCGGGCACGGGCAGGGGCTGATCGAGGAAACCCGGCGGCTGGAAGCCGAGGGCGCCCTGGGCCCGCAGGCGCGCGAGGCGCTGGGCACCAGCCAGGCCCTGGCGCACCTGCACGGCGAGCTCAGCGATGACGAGGCGATGGAGCAGACAAAGATCGCCACGCGTCGATTCGCCAAGGCCCAGCGGACGTGGTTGAAGCGATTCCAGGGCGTGCACTGGCTGGAAGCGGCGGAGGCGGAAATCGACGATCTGGCCTCCGCAGCGGAGCGAATCTACCGATCGGCAGCCGGACGCAAGACGTAAATACCTGCCACAAAATGACTTAACATATTGACTTGACAAACCGCCCCGGACGCATTCAATTCTCTGGCCCGCCGGCGCGGGCTCGGATTCACTGCAAGTAACCCCGCGGGGCGGTCGATAGACCGGAAAAGCATGGCGAAAAAGAAGTCCAGCAAATCCCGAAAGTCCGGCCGATCCCGCTCGGGCGGCAACGGCAGCGCCAAGCAGGCCGCGGGCAAGCAGCTCGTCATCGTCGAGTCGCCCGCCAAGGCCCGGACCATCAACCGCTACCTGGGCGATGACTACGTGGTCATGGCTTCGGTCGGTCATATCCGCGATCTGCCCAAGCGCAATCCCAAGGGCGTGAAGGCGCCCGTGCCGGGCGTCGACGTCGAGCACGATTTCGAGCCGACCTACGAGATCATCCACGGCAAAGGCACGACGGTCACGGAACTGAAGCGGGCGGCGAAGACGGCCGACGGCGTGTGGCTCGCCACCGACCTCGACCGCGAGGGCGAGGCGATCGCCTGGCATCTCGCCGAGGCCCTGGATGTGAATCTCGACCAGGCCAAGCGGGTCGTATTCAACGCGATCACCAGCGACGAGATCCGCCGGGCTTTCGAGAGGCCGCGCGAGATCGACCTGGACAAGGTCAGCGCCCAGCAGGCGCGTCGGATTCTCGACCGCATCGTGGGCTACCAGGTTTCCCCGCTGCTGTGGAAGAAAGTCGCGGGCGGGCTGAGCGCCGGCCGCGTGCAGTCGGTGGCGGTGCGGCTGATCGTCGAGCGCGAGCGAGAGATTCGCGATTTCGTGCCGGATGAATACTGGCGGATACTCGGTTCCTTCACGTTGGATACGGAAAAGGTCGACGACCTCGCCGCGCAATGGCGGCAGTGGCTCGCCGATCAGGCCGAAGAGACGAAAAAGCACAAGACCCCGCCGCGGGGGCAGAACGGCGTGAGCATGCGGGCCCGCAATGGCTGGCTCGCCGAGCATCAGTCGCTCTCCGCGGAACTCATCGAGGTGGGCGGCGAGAAGTTCTCCGCCGACAACGCCGATCGCGCCCTGGAGGTCGCGCAGATGGCGGGCTTCGTGCTCGACGACCGCGAGGACCGCGAAGACCCCGACGCCAAGGGACCGGCGAAGAACAAGGTCACCCTCACCGGTCACGTCGACGGCGGCCCCGACTGGCGGGTCCAGAACATCGAGACCAAGCGGACCCGCAGCCGCCCCAACGCCCCGTTCATCACCAGCACGATGCAGCAGGCGGCGTCGAACGCGATGAACTTCTCCGCGTCCCGGACCATGCGCACCGCCCAGCAGCTTTATGAGGGGGTCGAGGTCGGGAATCTCGGGTCGGTCGGCCTGATCACTTACATGCGGACCGACTCGACGCACATCTCCGGCGAGGCCCTGAACGCCGCGCGGAAGTTCATCACACAGAAGTACGGCGAGAAGTACCTCCCGGAGAAGCCGAACTTCTTCGGCTCGACCAACAAGCAGGCGCAGGAAGCCCACGAGGCGATCCGCCCCACCGACGTGACGCTGTCGCCCGACGATTCGCGGCTCAAGGCGGCGCTGAGCAAGGAGCAGCTCGCGTTGTACTCGCTGATCTGGAAGCGGTTCGTCGGCTCGCAGATGATCCCCGCGGAGTGGGACGCGACCACGTTGCGCATCGCCGGCGAGGCCGACGGCACGGAGATCGTGTTCAAGGCGACCGGCCGGGTGCTTGTGGAGAAGGGCTTCTACCTCGTGACCGGCGTGCCGAACACGGCGGACGATCCGGTGCTGCCACAGGTCGAGCAGGACCAGCCGGTCGCCGCGCTCGAGATCGATCCGCAGCAGATGTTCACCAACCCGCCGCCGCGCTACAGCGAGGCGTCGCTGGTCAAGAAGCTCGAGGCCGAGGGCATCGGCCGACCGTCCACCTACGCCCAGATCATTCAGGTGATCCAGAACCGCAAGTACGTGGAGAAGATTTCCGGCCGGTTCCATGCCACCGATCTCGGCGAGGTCGTCACCGACAAGCTCATCGAGGGCTTTCCCGGCATCATGGACGTCGGCTATACGCGGTGGATGGAAGACGAACTCGACGCGGTGGAGGAGCAGCACCGCGACTGGGTGCAGTTCCTGCACAGTTTCTACAAGACGTTCCAGGACAACCTCGCCCAGGCCCACGAGGAGATGTCGCACGCGAAGGCGGAGACCGAGCCGTCGGAGTACGAATGTCCGACGTGCGGCGCAGCGTGCGTGTACCGGTTCGGACGGAACGGGAAGTTTTTGAGCTGCTCGCGGTATCCGGACTGCAAGTACGCCGCCCCGATCGACCGCCAGGGCCGGCCGCACTCACCGGAAGAGACCGACATCGCGTGCCCGGAATGCGGCAAGCCGATGCTGCATCGCAAGGGCCGATACGGGC
>CAYFQS010000390.1:0-3716 GCA_964345245.1 uncultured Planctomycetaceae bacterium
GGCTCCTTCGCGCTCGGCCGTGAAGGGGTGCGTTTCGAGGACAAGGGTGTCGCGGTGGTGCGGCCGGAGGCGGCGGACGACGCCCTCGCCGCCATGCGGGCCCATCCGCTGGGCGAGCTGGCCGCGTCAATCGGTAAGGTCGTCGATGAGCGCGACGCCCTGTGCGAGATCATCACCCCCATCGGCGGCCGGCGTATCCTGCAGAAGCCCTACGGCGAGCAGTTGCCTCGCATCTGCTGAGCGCGGCGGCGGGCAAGCCGGCCGAACAGATCCGGACCTGCGCTTCGCTCCAGTCCGGCTTGGCCGATGGGTAGAATGCCAAAGGAGCGATCCCATGCGTTTGCATCTTGTGCCGGCCGTGCTGCTGGTCGCGACGGTGAGTTGCGGCGAGCGCGAAACCGCCCCCGTGAACCGTGAAGGAGCAAGCACCATGAGCCCCAACACGCCGATGGTCCTGGAAGTCACGAGCGACGCCTTCAACGCCGGCGAGACGATTCCGCAGAAGCATACCGGCGACGGGGCGGACGTCTCGCCGCCGCTGCAATGGTCGGGCGTGCCGGACGCGGCAAGGTCCATCGCGGTGATCGTGGACGACCCCGACGCCCCGAGCGCCGAACCGTGGGTCCACTGGGTGATCTACACCCTCCCCGCCCGCATTGGCGGACTGCCGGAGGGCGTGCCGCGGAAGGAGCGACTGGACGAGCCGGCCGGCGCGATGCAGGGGTTGAACTCGTGGCAGTCGGACAACGTCGGCTACCGCGGCCCCGCACCACCGCCGGGCCACGGCCGACACCGCTATTTCTTCCGGGTCTACGCCCTGGATACGAAGCTGCCTCTCCAGCCCCGGGCGACGCGCAAGGCGGTGGACGAAGCGATGGAAGGCCACGTGCTCGCGAAGGGGAAGCTCATGGGCACGTACGAGCGGTGAGCGACCGCGGAGGGTTGCTTTGCCCGCGAACCCCGGCCGTCGTGCAAGCGATGCCCGCTACTCGTGCGTCTTCCGCTTGTAGCCCCCGCCGATGCTCGGGCCGCGCTGGTAGCCGCTCTCGGGCGGCGACTTGCGCGGCGGCGGCGGCCCGGTGCGACCTGCATTGGCGGCCCGGCTCATGCGCGCTTTGCGATCGCGCTTCTGCTCGAGCTGCTCCAACGCCGCGTCACGAAGCACGGTTAATCGCTCGAACTGCTGCTTCAGGTCTTCAAGCTTTGCGGTCGGAACCGGGTCCTGTCGCTCCAGGTGCGAAATGCGCTGCTCGAGGCGCTCGCGCTCGGTTCCGAGGCGCTCCGAGTGGGCCTCGAGCTCCGAGATCGTCATCTTCCGCATCTTCTGCAGCGAGGGAGATGGCCGCCCCATCAACACCGGGGGGCGCTTCTTGGGTCTGCGACTCATCGCAGTGCCTCCGAGACTTCAGAACAACAAATGTGGGCCTCGATGGTGATTAGACCGACAGCCTACCACGCCGATTGCGACGGATGCAATGAGTGCTTCCGAGGATTCCCCGGGGCTCCGGACGGAGGGCCGGCTTCATCGCGAGGCCTTCCCCGCTACACTGCCCGCCATGCGACAATCCAGAACACGATCGGAAATGGCCGAGACCCTGCGCGGCGGGGAGGGGCGGCTGGTGATCCTCGACATCCGGGACGTCGTTCGCGGCGGCCCGGAGCCGACCATCCCGGAGTGGCTCTCGGCCTGTCACGAAATCGGCACGGATGCGAACATCATCCGCGGCGAAGCGAACTATCTGCCCGCAAGCCATCCACTCGGCCGCAAGACCCGACTCATCGACGACACGCCGGGCGAGCGGGTTTTCCACGTCATCCAGCCGACGCCGAAGGGCCCGCTGGTCAGCCACGTGCAGGAGATACCGGGTCAGAAGCCGACTCGGACCAAGATGTTCATCGAAAGCGAGGAGGACTACGCCCTGGTCATCGCCCTGCTGCAGTCGCTCCGCGAATGCGGCAACGAGATCACCGCCCATCTGGCGGCCATGCGCCGGCAGATCGGCGAAGACGGGTTTTTGACTGTGTTCATCCCCCAGCCGCTCGAGATGTTCTACCTGATCCTCCAGGAGGCGATGGTCTATCACTTCCTCGACTGGCCGGAGACGCACGGGCGGGCGATGGCGGAGGTCGAGCAGACCGATCACTTGATCATCGACTGCGCCGCCGCGGCCGGGGCGGACATGATCATGCTCGGCGGAGCGGGCACGGAAATCTTCGCCCCGGAGATGATTCGCAATCATATCATCCAGCCGTCAATCGGGTTCGTGCGACACGCCCACGAGGCGGGGCTGTTCACGCTGATGCACTGCTGCGGGCGGACGAAGGTGTTGCTCGATCACGGCTGGTTCCACGACCTGCGGCCGACCATCTTCGAGTCCTTCACCCATGCACCGCTTGGCGACATCGAGGACGTGGCCGCGGCCGCCCACGCCCTGCCGGACGAGGTGTTCTTCAAGGGCGGGCTGAGCTTGGACCGCCTGCGGCGAGGCGACGCGGCGGAAGCCGCGGCCATGACCCGCCGGGCGATCGAGCAGTTCGGCGATCGTCGCTACATCGTGGCGGGTACCTGCGAGATCCTGACCGCCACGCCGCGGGAGAATCTCCTGGCCGTCACCTCGACCGCCGCGGAATTCGAATGACGCGGCGCCGCGCCGACGGCTTCGCTGTTTCGCGCTATGATTGCCCCGGAAGGCGAACCCAATGAACGACCTGGCCAACATTCGCAGGGAATACGAACACGGGGATCTCGATGAATCGGAGATGGACGCCGACCCGTTTCGCCAGCTTCGAACGTGGCTGGACGCGGCGGTGGCGTCGAAGCAACCCGAGCCCACCGCGATGACGCTGGCGACGGCGACGGCGGACGGTCGGCCCTCGGCGCGGACGGTGCTGCTCAAGGGCGTCGACGAGCGGGGGCTGTTGCTGTTCACCAACCTGAACAGCCGCAAGGCCAAGGAGCTGGCGGAGAATCCCCGGGCCGCGGTGGTGCTCTACTGGGCCGGGCTGGAACGCCAGGTGCGGGTCACGGGCGAGGTCACGGCGGCGAGTCGAGAAGAGGTGGAGGCCTACCACGAGCGTCGCCCGCGGCAGAGCCAGTTGGCGGCGGCGGCCTCGCGGCAATCGGCGCCCATCGCCGACCGTGACGAACTCGAGCGCCGATTCGCCGAAACGGCCGAGCAATACGACGGACAACAAGTGCCCTGCCCGCCCTTCTGGGGCGGGTACCGGATCGTGCCGAACGGGTTCGAATTCTGGCAGGGCCGGGCCAACCGCCTGCACGACCGGCTGCGTTACGTGCCCGCGGGGGGCGGGCGTTGGCGGCTGGAGCGACTGTCGCCCTGAGGGCTTTTGCGGAATTTGGGAATCTTTCCCTTGCCTGACTTGAGATCAGGGTGTAAGTTAATGAACCTGACCGTTGTGGTTGGCGACAAGAACCGTGGAGGCCAGTGCGTGATTCGCTCGCGCCTTGCAAAGAGCAATTCCTACGAGATCGGCCGTTCGGCCGAGCATCGGCTATGAGCCGTCGCTATTCCTGCGCACAACCGGAGCACGTTTACGCCGCCTCAGGCGGCCCGGATGTTAAGTTCCGTACGTTTCGCTAAGGAGACTCCCCCATCGCAAGAGGACGTTTTCAACGCCGCCGTGACACGAAGGGCAAGCAGCTTCGCATCAACGAGCGAATTCGCAAGAGCCCGGTGCGCCTGATCGACGAGAAC
>CAYFQS010000391.1:0-3704 GCA_964345245.1 uncultured Planctomycetaceae bacterium
TGGATCGGAAAAGCCGCCGTGGTCAACCATCATCGGCAGGTGCCGTATCGCCTGCAGCGGAGCGGCAGATCGAAGACGCGGACTTGCGGATGATTCTGGGCGCGCCGGAGCGGGTGATCCCGGTCCGCGAGGGCCGGGGCGTCGCCCAGGGGTTGGTCGGCGATCATCTGGTACGGGTGTTCGTGGATATTGACCGCGATCCGCCGGAAGTGGTGACGGTGTATCGCACGAGTAAAATTGACAAGTACAGGAGCCGGCCATGAAAACGACTTACGATCCACATACCGACACCGTGACGGTGCGATTCCGTCCCGGCCCGGTCGCCGAGAGCGACGAGGACAAGCCGGGCGTCATCCTGGATTACGATGCGGATGGCAACCTGGTGTCGGTGGAGATTCTCGACGCGTCGTCGCGCGTGGAGGATTCGCGCAGCATGAACTTTCAGGTGGCCGGTTGATGCTGGAGCTACGCGAATATCAGCAGCGCAGTCTCGAAGCGTTGACCGGCTATCTGCGGCATGCGTCGGCTCAGGGGGCGCGGGTGCCTTTCGTGCTGATGACCGGTCGGCCGTACCGCGACGTGCCGCACATGACGGGGTTGGACGGGCTGCCCTATGTGTGTCTGCGCGTGCCGACCGGCGGTGGCAAGACGCTGATGGCCTGCCACGCGCTGGGGATTGCGACGAAAGAGTATCTTCAGGCCGACCGATCGGTGTGTCTCTGGCTCGCCCCGTCGAACGCGATCGTCAAGCAGACGCTCGACGCGCTGAAGGATCGACGCCATCCGTATCGCCAGGCGGTAGACGCGGCGTTCGCCGGCGCTTCCGGGGGTGTGCGGGTGATGGACCTCAAAGAATCGCTGTATGTGACCAAGGGCGACCTGGACGGGGCGACGTGCATCGTGGTGACAACGCTCCAGTCGCTGCGCGTGGACGACACCGAGGGCCGCAAAGTGTACGAGACAGCCGGGGCGTTGCAGCATCACTTCGATGGGATTCATCCGATGATGCGTGACGCCCTGGAAACCGAGGGCGAGGGGCAGATCGTCTATTCACTGGCGAACGTGCTGCGGATGCGCCGGCCGATCGTCATCATGGACGAGGCCCACAACGCGCGGACACCGCTGTCGTTCGAGACGCTGGCGCGGTTTTATCCGTCGTGCATCGTTGAGTTCACCGCCACGCCGGAGACGGCGCACAACCCTGAGCGCAATCTGTTCGCGAGCAACGTGCTGCACCACGTTTCGGCGCTGGAGTTGAAAGAGGCGGAGATGGTGAAGCTGCCGGTCAAGCTGCGGACACGCGGCGACTGGCGGGAAATCGTCGGCGATGCCCTTCAGACGCAACGCTCACTTGAGAAGCTGGCCCTGGAGGAACAGGGCGAGACGGGCGAATACATTCGGCCCATCGTGCTCTTCCAAGCCCAGTCGGTGAAGGGCGACGATATCAACGTAGAGGCGTTGAAGCAGTCGCTGATTGACGACTTCAAGGTGCCCGAAGATCAGATCGCCATCGCGACGGGATCGACAAAGGAGATTCAGGACGTGGACCTGTTCGATCCGCGATGCCCGATCCGGCACATCATCACCGTGCGGGCGCTGGTTGAGGGGTGGGATTGTTCGTTCGCGTATATCCTGTGCAGCGTCTCGGAGATCAGCACGCCCCGGTCGGTCGAACAGGTGCTCGGCCGCATTCTGCGGATGCCCCACGCGAAGAAGAATCGGCGGGACTTGCTCAACTGTGCCTATGCGTTCGCCGCGTCGGACAACTTCATCACCACGGCCAAGACACTGCGGGACGCGCTGGTCGATGGCGCGGGCTTCCAACGCATGGAGGCCGGCGACCTGGTGGTACCCGACGAGCAACGGCAGGAACAATTCTGGGGCGCGGGGACGCTGTTCGCCGGAGCGTCGGAGCGCGTCACCGAAGCGCCAAACTTCGCGCAGATCAATGATGAACGGGTCCGCCGCGAGATTGAAAGCCGGGTGACATTCGATGAGGCGTCGGGGACGATCAGCGTGACGGGCGTCGTCACCGAACAGGAAATGTCGGCCCTTCGGGATTGCTTTGCGAATCCGCAGGATCAACAAACGGTCGAACGCATCTATCAGCAGACGCAGGGGCGGCACGTCGGCCCGGCCGAGCGGGAAACCCCGGGGCCGATCACGGTGCCGATGCTGGCGATCCGGGTCGATGGCCGGCTTGAGCTGTTCGACGAAAGCCACTTCCTGGACGTGCCGTGGAATCTGGCCGAGTGCGATGCGAGCCTGTCGGAGCGCGAGTTCCCATCGGAGTCCACCGTCGGCTTGGCCGGCGACATCGACGTGACGGATGAAGGGCAGGTCGAGATGACCAACTTCGTCCGCGAGCTTCACGAGCAGTTGACCATGATCGCCGTGGAGCCGGGCTGGACGGTGCCGGCGCTGGCCAACTGGATCGACCACAAGGTGCCGCACCCGGACATCCCCCGCAGCCAGTCGAGCTTGTTCATCCACAACGCCCTGACGGGGCTGATGGACAGTCGCGGCCTGGACCTGGAGCAGCTTGCCCGGCAAAAATTCCGTCTGGCCAAGGCAGTGGAAAAGAAGATTCACGGTCACCGGGCCGAGCAACGGGTGAAGGCGTATCAGACCATGCTCTACGGCTCGGAGCCGGCGGACATGGTTGTCGATCCGGACATCGCGTTGACGTTTGATGAGGATCGCTACGCACCCAATTGGTTCTACGAAGGCGGGTATCGATTCAGCAAGCATCTGTTCCGCATGATCGGCGAACTGAAGAGCGAAGGCGAAGAATTCGAGTGTGCGGTGTTCCTCGATCAGATGGACGAAGTGCGGGCGTGGGTTCGCAATCTCGAGCGACGCGAGCGCTCTTCATTTTGGATGCAAACTTCGACCGACCGGTTCTACCCCGATTTCGTGGCACTGCTCAAGGACGGCCGTATCCTTGTGGCCGAGTACAAGGGCGCGGATCGCTGGAGCAATGACGACTCAAAGGAGAAGCGAGCCGTCGGTGAACTGTGGGCCGAACGCAGCGGCGGCAAGTGCCTGTTTGTGATGCCGAACGGGAAGGATTGGGAAGCCATAACTTCCATCGTGTGACGAATTCCTGCGACGCATCATGCAGCTCGCAGCATCCCGCCCTTGCCGTCGCGCCAGAATGCGATGTCGCTTCGCCCTCAACCCTTTGCCTCCGGGAGGGTGGCGAGTTCGCGTTTCCGCGGCTCGCCGCCTGTTCCGTCGGTGGGTACTCCACTTCCCCTCCGCTTTTGCGCCCTGCCCGACTGCGTTGGGGCGCACGGGAAAGCGGCCACGGCTTTTGGCGGGTTGTGGCGCGGCGACACGGCGCAGCGTGAGCTGCGGCCGCGGCGGTGCGGGCGTCCGGGCAGGGGCTTGGGTTCGCGCCCGGACGGCGTGGGGATATAGAATCGGCGGGCCGGGGTGGGTCCGGCCCGCCGAGGGGGCGTTACATGGGATTCGCGGCTGAAATTGAGCGGCGGTTCAGCTCTCGCGGCGGGAGCGGCGGGGCATCATGACGATGCCGCTGAGGCCGATCAGGGCGAGCGTCGCCGGCTCGGGAATGACGGTGAAATTCGCGTTGATGTTGCTGGACAGCGGCCAGGGCGAGTCGACCGTCGGGCCGCCGATATTCACCGTGCCGATGAACTCGCCGGTGCCGGCCGGATTGGTCAGGTCGGCCAACTCGT
>CAYFQS010000392.1:0-3670 GCA_964345245.1 uncultured Planctomycetaceae bacterium
GATCGATCCATTCGTGCTTGGCGGCTACATCCACGACAGCCGCAAGGGCGACCGCACCCGCCGGCCGCGCTACACCTTCGAGGTGACGCATCGCCGGAAGTCGCCGCTGGTGCTCATGGTGTCGGGCGTTCGGCCTCGCAGCGTGGTGGTGATCAACGGCGAGCCGATCGCGGTGGACTTCGCCCACGAATCGCTCGGCCGATATGTCCTCACGCCCGACATGCTCAAGCGGGGCAGGAACCAGATTCAACTGGCCCTGCTCGACGACGAGCCGGAGGGCTTCGACGCGGGCCGGTGCGTGACCCTCTACCGGGCGGAGGAGCTGCTCACCGAGAAGGCCGGGTGGTGGTACGCCCGCTGGCAGATGCCGGACGAGTCGGACTTCCAGCCGATGCCGTCGCGTCGGCCGGCGGCGCCGGCGTGGTATCGCACGCACTTCACGGCCAAGCACACGAATCAGCCGCTCTGGATCGAGCCGCGCGGCCTGAGCAAGGGGCAGATTTACCTGAACGGCCGCAACATCGGCCGGTACTTCGTGGCCACCGCGACCGGGGCGAATGTCCCGCCGCAATCACGGTACTACCTGCCTGAACCGTGGCTGAAGGTGAATGATGAGAACGAGCTGATCATCTTCGACGAGCACGGCAAGAACCCGTCGAAGTGCCGCCTGGTCTACGACCGCTTCGGCCCGTATCGCGGGTGAGACTGAACGCATGAGCTGAATGGACCGGGCGGATGGGCAAGCAGGCCCGCTATCGTGGGCGCGGCTTGTCCGTGGTGCCGGCACATCCAGCCGAAACCCGCGTCACTTGAACTTCAACGTTCCCCAGTTGCGGGGTTCGAGCTTCAGCTCGAACACCTCGTCGTCGACGATGCCGGTGTTCTTGTTCGACCAGTAGCGGCGTCGGGCGACGTCGTTGCCCGAACGGTCGGAGTAGGTCACGCCGAAGTCGCCGCTGTAGGTGGCGCCCGCGGTGGGAGTGATGCCGAGGTCGCTGAGCGGGATCGCCGCCTCGACGCGCCATGCTCCCTTGTCCTTGTGAACCTTGATGTCCGCCCGATCGAGTTGCCGGACCGACTCGACCTTGAAGCCCTGGACCACGCCGCTGCTGACGACCATCTCCCGGCCGCCCAGCTTCGGGCCGGCCTCGCGATAGATCACCGCGATCGGCTCGCCCTTGAACGGGGCGATGGTCAGCCGCAGATCGCCCTCGACCGCCTCGCGGCGGTCCGGGTCGGCCTCGCGATTCGTTGCGAGTTGCACGTCCACCGTGTCGCCCCGGGCGTAGACCATCGTCCAGTCCGTCGCCCCGTTCTGCCACGGGGCGCTGCGGTCGCTGACCTCGCAGGCGAGGTACAGGTTCGTGTCGTCGTACGCCAGGGCGGTGCGGGCGCTGGATCGGCCGCGGTGGTCGAAGTCGTACTTCGTGAACCGGCTTTTCGGCCAGTCGTCGAATTCGCCGTCAATCTCCGGCGACGATCTGGCGACCTCGCAGGTCTTGTCCCCGGCGAGGGACTGCTTGCGGCGGCTGAAGAAATCGCGGCTCCGCGCCACGCCGTCTTCGGTCTGTCGGATGCTTCCGCCGGGCAGGCGCTGGATGCTCTCGGCCCCGGTGACTTCGACGAGCCAGAATCCGGTCTTGCCCGCCTGGCAGAAGAGTCGGCCATCGGTGGTGCCGGTGAAGAACCCGCCGAAGTCCTCGCCGCCCATGCCCGGCGGGCAGTTGTCGAGCAGCACGCCGGGCCTCGCCTCGGCCGGCCAGTCGAGTTGCGACCGGTCGCCGTTGAACAGGCGGGAGACGTAGAGCCCGTCGGCGGTGAAGGCGTGCCATTCGCCGACGTTCGAGTTGATCACGACGATCTCCTCGCCGGCCTTCGTCCTGCCCGTGCCGACCACGGCGAAGGTGCCGCGGAGCAGGCCCGGCCGACCGTTCGGGGCGCGATGGGATCCGTGCACGCCGCTCCAGTCATTGGGATAGGTCCACAGCCGCTCGCCGGTTTGGATGTCGTACGCGGCGAGGGGATTGGCGTGGACGTAGATGCGCCCCCCGTCCATGCCCGGCATGATCGAGCTGGCTTTCACCTGCGCGACCTGCCTCGCTTTCTCGAGCGCGTAAACGGGCACGCCGGCTTCCGCCACCCGGTCCAGGGGCATCTGCCAGACGGTGCCATCCCGCATGGGCATGTACGCGGTGAGCTCGTCGTTGACCCCGAGGTGCTGCCACCCGCCGCTGATCGTTGGGCCGAGGTCGCGGAAGGTGAGTTCGTCGGCCTGCACGTCGCCGTCATTGTTCAAATCGGCCCAGGCGAACACCTCCCCCTTGTGGCCCTCGAAGAGCGGATGCACGCTGTGCGGCATGGGCCGGTTGTCCCGATGCCCCGAGAACTGCTGGTAAGCATTGCCGATCACCCCCACGAGCTTGAAGTCGCCGGGCCCGTCTTTGCGGAACAGCTTCAGCATCGCGAAGTAGCGGTGCAGCCCCTGGGCGAGGAACCACTGCTCGCCCACTTTGACGTAGCGGCTGCTATGGGCGTTGAGCTGGAACTCAACGTTGTGCCCCTGGCCCTGTCGGGCAATGGTGCCGAGGCACTCGGCCCGGCCGGTCTCGGGATCGACCCGCCACTCGCACATCTGTCCCACGCCGAGGTACGGGTCTTCGGGATTCAGCGCCCCGCCGTCGGCGCCGTAGTGCGACGGACCGAAGTACTCGGCGATGAGCTTGCCCCGCGGCGACCAGACGCTCCATCGCTTGGGCGTATCGTCGCGCTCGCCGACCCAGAGTCGGCCGTCTGAGTCGACCGCGAGCCCCAGCGGCCGATGAAATCCCGTCTTCTGCCACGGTCCGACAATCCGCCGGCCGCCCGGCAGGCCGATCTCCCGCACCCGGTCGTTGCTGGCATCGAAGATGAGCACCTGATGCGCCTCGCCCCACACCGCGACGTAGATGCGTCCCGCACCGTCGGTGGTCAGGCCCATCGGCGCGTCGAGGCCTTCGATGGCGGTGGTGATCTCGCCGCTTGTGAAGTCGATCCGCAGCACGTTGTCGCCGCTGATGAAATACGCCGCGGCGTCACCGGCCCAGGCCAGGCGGCCCGGGGAGGGGGCGGGCATCTCGCGGTCGATCTTGCCCGACTCCACGTCCACCACCACGATCTTGTCGAGCCCGGCGTAGGAGAAGTACAGCTTCCCCTCGCGGGCGAGCAAGCCGGCCGGCCGCGGCCGGGCGCCGTCCTCGGTCGTGATCGGCGTGGGTAGTTCGGTCGAGCCGGTGCTTGGGAAGGGCTTGAAACCGCCCGTCGCCTTGTCCATCCGGTACACCGAGTCACGGTTCGGACCGGCGAACAGGTCGTCGGCGTCCACCGCGAAGAGCTGGGCCCCGGCGTAGAACCGCCGCTGGCCCCACAGTTTCTCGCCGGTGTCGGGATCGACGGCGATGACCGGCGTGCTCGCCTCGCCGCCCGACCAGCCGAGGTACACCCGCTCGTCATCGGACACCGCGTGGATCGGCACGCCGTGGTCGCCGCCCCAGTCGCTGGTCTTCTCGAAGTTGCTCCACGGCGGATTGCCCGCGTTGTGGTAATGCCCGCGGTAGACCAGGTGCAGCGGCGCGTGGTGCAGGCCGGTCCACGTGTACTCGCCCGGCTCGACCGGCGGGCCCGGATCGAGCCC
>CAYFQS010000393.1:0-3665 GCA_964345245.1 uncultured Planctomycetaceae bacterium
GGTGTTTCTGCAACTCCTGTTCGTCCTAGATCGGCACGCCGAGCTTCCCGGCCTTGTCGTACTTCGAGCCGGGATCGCTGCCCGCGATGACGAGGTCGGTCTTCTTCGAGACGTTGCTGCTGACTTTGGCCCCGAGCGCTTCGAGCTTCTCCGTCAGTTCCTGTCGGGCGAAACTGTCCAGTGAGCCGGTGAGCACGATGGTCTTGCCCGCGAAGGGCGAATCGGTGTCTGCGGCCGATGCCTGATACTCCCGGCTGGTCAGATCGACGTCGACTTCCTTGAGAGACGACAAGGCGGAGTGCCCCTGCGGCGACTGCAGGAAGGTGTGCAGCGATTCGGCCACAATGGGCCCGACGTCCTCGACTTTTTCGAGCTCTTCGACGGACGCGCTCAGCAGGGCGTCCACGTCCGGGAAGCGGCGGCAGATCGTCCGAGCCGTCGTCGCCCCGACGTGGCGGATGCCGAGCGCCCCGAGGACGCGCGACAGGCCGCGCTGCTTCGATTCATCGATCGCCTCGATCAGGTTCTCCGCCGACTTCTCGCCCATGCGTTCGAGCGAGGCGACCTGTTCGGCGGTGAGGCGGTAGAGGTCGGCGAAGTGCTGGACGAGGTCGGCTTCGATGAGCTGGTCGACGAGTTTTTCGCCGAGGCCGTCGATGTCCATCTGCCCGCGACCGGCGAACCAGATCAGCTTCTCGCGGAATTGCGCCGGGCACTCCGGGTTGAGACAGCGGTGGGCGACTTCGCCTTCCTCCTGCACGATCGGCCCGCCGCAGCTCGGGCATTCCGATGGCGGCGTGATCGGTGCGGCGTCGTCCGGCCGCTGCTCCGTCACCACCGACACCACCTGCGGGATGATTTCCCCCGCCTTCTCGATCACCACCGTGTCGCCCACCCGGATGTCCTTGCGCTCGATCTCGTCGTGGTTGTGCAGCGTGGCGTGCTGGACCGTGGTCCCGGCGAGCAGCACGGGCGCCATCGTCGCCCGCGGGGTGAGCTTGCCCGTCTTGCCCACCTGCCAGTCGACCTTGATCAGCTTCGTCGTCGCCTGGTCCGGGGCGTACTTGTAAGCGATGGCCCAGCGCGGGGCCTTGCTCGTCGCCCCCAGCTCGTTCTGCTGGGCGTAGCGGTTCACGCGGATCACCACGCCGTCCACCGCATAGTCGAGTTGCTCGCGCTGCTCGTCGAAATTCTGGATGTACCCCCAGACCTCGTCGACGTTCTCGGCCACGGTGGCGTGCGGACTGGTCGGCACGCCCCAGCCGCGGATCGCTTCGACGAAATCGCTGTGGGTGTCAAACGGATCGGACTCGATCACGCCCCGGCTGTGGGCGATGAAATGCAGATCGCGCTCGGCGACCACACGCGGGTCGAGCTGCTTCAGTGATCCGGCGGTGGCGTTGCGGGGATTGGCGAAGACCTCCTCGCCCGCCTCGTCGCGCTTGAGGTTGATCTGGACGAACACCTCGTTGGGGATGAACACCTCGCCGCGGATTTCAACCACGTCGGGCACCTCATCGCCGGCGAGGGTGAGCGGAATCGCCCGGATGGTGCGGACATTGGCGGTGACATCGTCCCCATGTCGACCGTCGCCGCGGGTGACGGCCCGAGCGAGCCGGCCGGACTCGTACCGCAGCGAAATCGCCACGCCGTCGATCTTCGGATCGCACACGTACTGCAGGTCGCTGCGGTTGAAGAGCCCGCCTTCGGATTCGACGCCGAGCTCGCGCCGCACCCGCTCGTGCCAGCGGCGAAGCTCGTCTTCGTCGTAAGTGTTGTCGATGCTCAGCATCGGCACGGCGTGCTCGACCGTGGCAAACCCCGCGATCGGCTCGCCGCCCACGCGCTGCGTCGGGCTGTCCGGCGTGACGAGGTCGGGGTGCGCGGTTTCGAGTTCCTCGAGCTCCTTCATCAGCTCGTCGAACCGCCGGTCGCTGATCTCGGGCTTGTTCTCCACGTAGTACAGCCGTTCGTGACGGCGGATTGCGTCGCGGAGCTCTTCGATGCGTTTCTCGGGATCGCTCTTGCTCATGGCCGGTCGGTGGCTCGGGGTTGATCGAGGGCGCGGCTCGGGGCGCGACCATAGTGTACGGCGAATCGCGGTCGGTTGTGACCTCGTCCGGTCGTTGCTAGAGTCGCGGGCAGCCAGCGCGAAAGGAGCATGCGGCATGAGTTTCGAACGGCCGAACGTACTGTTCATCTGGACCGATCAGCAGCGATGGGACACGATCCGGGCCGGGGGCAACGAGCTGATCCACACGCCGAACCTCGACGCCCTCGCCGAATCGGGGGCGCTGTTCGACTACTGCTACGCCAACTGTCCCGTGTGCATGCCCAGCCGGCAGTCGGTGCTCAGCGGGCTCTATCCGTCGACCGTCGGCTGCACGAGCAACGGCATCGAGATGGATGAGCGTACGCCCGTGCTGCCGCACTATCTGCGGCCTTACGGCTACCACACGGCCAATCTCGGCAAGCTGCACTTCCTGAACCACGCCCACCGCGATCACCGCAAGCCGCATCCAAGCTACGGATTCGACACGCTGATCGTTTCCGACGAGCCGGGCTGCTACGACGATGCGTACATCCAGTGGGTGGCGATGCAGGATCCGTCGGCGGTCGACGCATGCCGTTGCGCCACGCCGCCGGCCCGGAAGACGGACCTGATCGAGAAGCAGCCGCGCGGCACGCACGAGCCGTACCTCTTCGAAGGCCCGGAACACCTGTCGCACACCGCGTTCGTGGCCGACCAGACGATTGAGACGATCCGCCGGCGGGCGGGTGAGCCGTGGCTGGCCATTGCCGGCATCTACGCCCCGCACTGCCCGATCAACCCGCCGTCGCGCTTCGCGGAGATGTACGATCCTGCCGACATGCCCCCGCCGGTTCGCAACGAAGGCGAGAACTTCGACGATGTCAGCGAAGCGCAGTGGCGGCTGGTCAAGGCGTATTACTACGGGCTGATCAGCCACGTCGACGACCAGGTCGGCCGCATCCTTGCCGCCCTCGACGCGACGGGCCAGCGGGATAACACGCTGGTCATCTTCACCTCGGACCACGGTGAGTACCTCGGCGATCATGGGAAGATCGGCAAGGGGATGCCGGGGCACGACGCCTCAGCCCGCGTGCCGCTGATCATGTCGTGGCCGGGCGTGATCGAGCGGGGCGGCCGCTACAGCGAGCTGGTGGAACTGGTGGACCTCGCGCCGACGATGCTGGAGTTCTGCGGGATTCAGACGCCGCCGGCCCTGCAGGGCCGGTCGCTCCGGCCGCTATTGACCGGCGGCGACTACGAATCGCGCACGTCGGCGTTCATGGAGCAGCGCGAGTACCCGGCGGCATCGCAGAAGGCCGTCGCCACGCACCGCTTCAAGTACTGCGTGAATCACGAGGCGCGGGAGCTGCTGTTCGACCGCGAGGCCGACCCGGACGAGCTGACCAATGTGGCCGACGACCCGGCGTATCGCGACGATCTCGAAGCGATGCGGGCCGAGTTCCTGCGGCGGTGGTTTGAGGTCGAACACCCGCCGCGCGAGCGCGTGGGGGCGTATTGATCGGTTGGGGCCCGCCTCGCTTCAGCGAGTGCGGGGACGTTTGCCGGTCGTGGTCGCGATTCGCTGAAGCGAGGGCGCGCCAAGAGGCGGCGTTTCACGTTCGGCGTCGCCGGC
>CAYFQS010000394.1:0-3657 GCA_964345245.1 uncultured Planctomycetaceae bacterium
GCCGAGTTCGCTCCGCAATCGATTTCGGCCGTCCCGGTCGTGCGAGACCATCGCCGCGGCGTCGATGCCGTTGGGGATCACGGCGATCCGGTCAGCGGGAATCGCTTCGTTCCGCACCAGCGCCCGTTTGATGTACTCGCCCACCGCGGTGATGCGGTCGGCGCGGCGGGTCAGCAGCAGGCGATTGGCGATGATCCGTTTCCACCGGCGATGGTCGGGATAGTGCCGACCGTGCTCGGTGAAGACCAACGCCGGCCGATCGTCCGCGCGGCGCTTGGCGAGGGCGGCGTAGAAGAACGGCGTGTACTGATGGGCGTGCACCACGTCCACATGATGCGCCTCGACCAGCTCGGCGATCCGCCGGGCGCACGACCGGTCAATCCCCGGCCTGCGGTCGAGCACGATCGACGCCACGCCGAGGTCGGCCAGTTCGTCGATCAACGGCCCGCCGGAGTCAAGGGCGACGACGATGAATCGGAATTCGCCGCTGCGTTCGGCCGCGAGATTGCGGACCAGCACCTCCGCACCGGCGTGGCCCAACGTGTGCAGCACGTGCATGACCGCCGGCGGGGTGGTGCGGCGGCGATGCACCGCTTCCGGCCGACGCCGGCGCATTCTCGCCCGAGGCCAGTCGATCGTCGCCATCGTGCTGTCAGGACATTCGGTGGTCATAGCATGAATCCCGGGCAGTCCCGGCAGGGGTTCGCGTGGTCTGTCGCGTCGGGCGCCGGTCGCTTGAACGACCGCCTCGCCATGCGATAGCTCTTGCTGTTCCAGATCTCCCGAAGCGGCCGCTCGAAGACGTTGCCCATGTCGAAGTCCGTCTCAAACACGCCGCAGCACGTGACCACCGACCCGTCCCAGTTGATCACGCAATCCTTCCACGGCCACTGGCAATCCATGACCTTCCGGCCGTTGAACTGCTGATCGTCCAGCTTGCCGTCTCGGATCAGGCGGTACGGCTCGATCACGTACTCATCGTTGGTGGGCAGCCAATGGTCGAGGTGACGCTTCACCGGGTCGGCGTCCTCAATCGACTGACCCTCGACGGTGAGCGCCGTGGCGTGCGGGCGGGGCTCATCGAGGTACCGCAGATTGAGCGACGGTGAGGAGAACACCGCCTTGCAGCCGAGCGATTCGGCGAGTCGGCGGAAGTCTTCGATCTCGTGCTCGTTGAAGCGGGTGACCACGAAGTTGAGCTGAATCGCCGGCGTCGCACTGCCGAGCCGCTGCTTCGCGGCGACGATTGCTTTGATCTTCTCGATCGATCCGTCAAGCTGCTTGCCCGGCTGGTACTGCTCGTAGGTTTCCTGCGAGGCCCCGTGCAGTGAGCACGTGAGCATGTCAAGCCCGCTGCGGACGAGGGCGTCCGCCTGGCCCCGGTCGGGCTTGACCGCGTGCAGGTTCGAACTCAGGTACGTCCACACCCCGCGGTCGTGTGCGTATCGGATCATGCGGTAGATGTCCGGCACGATCAGCGGGTCGCCCCACATCGACAGGTCCAGGGTGTAGAGAAACCGGCGATAGCGGTCGATGAGCCGGCGGAACTGCTCGAAGTCCATCTTGCCCTTCGCCCGCCCGGGCACGCCCACGCCGGTCGGGCAGAGCTGGCAGTGGGTGTTGCAGATGTTGGTCGGCTCGATCTTCATGCGGTAGGGCATGCCCGCGACCCGCTCGGTCCGCAGGCGGCACTGCAGGTTGACCGCAGCCATGTTCACCAGCTTCATCGGCGTGAGGTAGCGCCGGTTCCGCCAGACGTGCCACACCCCGCGAAACAGCAGGTCGACCAGCTCGCCCGCTCGTCGGCGGAGGCGATCGCGCCGGCGCGTTCTTTCCCGCAGGTGCTCGCCGATGCCGGCGAGCCGGCCGAGGGCGTAGTCGATGCTCAGCATACTCATGGGCTGATCCCTCCGGGCCACGGCAGCAGGTCGCGCGGCACTCCCGCGGGCGCTGCTTGCCCCGCTTCGTCTTCGGTTGCCTCGTCCTCCCGCTCATCGGATTCCTCGACGTCGGTGAGCGGCGCGTGTTGCCGCGCGATGGCCGGCATCACCCCCGCCATCACCAGCAGCAGCCACGGCAACTCGACCACCTCGAGGGACAGAAAGATGCCGCCGAACAGGAAGATGATCAGACTCGTCTGCACGGCGAGGGCGATGTGGGCGATTTCGGGGTCGACCGGGTCTTCTCCGCCGTAGTCGCGCCTGAGTCGACCGAGCCGGCGGAGGGCGATGACCGCCAGGAGAATGTAAACCGCCGCGGCGGGGATGCCGCTGTCGGCGGCGATCTGGAGGTACTGGCTGTGAATGGTGCGTCCGAAGCGGTCGGCCCCGTAGTGCTCGCTGAAGAGGTTGGAGTTGCGCACCCCCACGCCGGTGAACGGATGGTCCCACGCCATGGCCCAGGCCGCCGACCAACTGTCGAATCGGGCCTGGGCGCTGTGGTCTTCCTCGTAGCCCTGAACGGAAAGGAATCTGTCCTGGATTTCCGGCCCGGCCATGACCGCCAGGCCCAGGATCGCCACGCCCAGCAGCGGCGCGACCTGCCACCGCGGGCGGTGATGCAGCAGCAGCCACACCACCCCCACGATACCGCTGAGCATCCCGCCTCGGGAGTAGCTCATGAGCACGGCATGGGTCATGAAAGCCGCGGCCAGTCCGCACGCGAGCTGCAGCCAGCGCGTCTTCCAGATCTGCCAGAAGGCGTAAGCGAAGGGCAGGCCCATCGCGATCATCAGGGCGGCGCCGTTGTTGTCCAGCCCGCCGAACCCGTAGTGGAAGATGTCCAGCCGCCCGTCGAAGATGTACAGCGAGTTGATCTCCCACGCGATGTACCCGATGGTCACGAAGATCATGATCGCGAGATAACGCACGTGGGCCATCCGGTGGATGACCAGCGTGGCGATCGCCGCCATCAGGAAGACCTTCGCGTACTCGATGCCCCAGCGCTTGGCGATGTCGGCGTCGACGGCGGTGAGGCAACTGAACATCAGCAGGGCGGCGAAGACGATCATGAGCGTCGCCACCGTGTTCCACCGGGCGTTGGCGATCACGCGGGGCAGGGCCAGCGCCACCCCGGCCATGGCCGCCAGCGCCGCCAGCAGCGACCACCGCACGTCGATCGGCAGAGCCCATTTCCACAGGTACTGTGGACGCAGCACAGCGAAGGTGTAGTACAGCAGCACGCCGTAGAAGGGATGGACGATCGCCCCGAGAGCGCCCATCAGTAGCAGGATCGTCATGAACAGCAGTTGCTTCACGCCAGCGTCCCTTTGGTCCGGTCGGTCCGATGCCCGGCAGTCAGCCGGCTTTACGCAAGTCCTCCGCCGCGAGCACCACGGGCGTGTCGGTCATGAATCGCGTGGTGCGCAGGATCGCGCCGATCGCCTGTTCGACGGGGACGTCGTAGGCGCAGGCGTCGGCGTTCGGGCACTGCCCGCGATAGCACGGCCGACACGCGACGGTGCTGATGAGTTTCTCGCCCCGGCCGAACAGATCGATTTCCTGGTCGCACGTCGGCCCGAAGAACGCCACCACCCCGCGCCGCCGCGCCACCGCCACGTGCAGAGCCAGCGTGTCGCCGGTGAATACCGTGTCACACTGATCGACGAGGGCGACGAACTGCTCCGCGGTGTTGTCGCTGTCGGTATGGATGGTCCAC
>CAYFQS010000395.1:0-3650 GCA_964345245.1 uncultured Planctomycetaceae bacterium
GATGACCTCGGCTATGAGACCCACCTGCATACGGAGGAAGGCTTCGGCTCCCCGGACGACCGGGCGGCCGACGCTTACGCCTCGTTCATCGAGCGTCAGCACCCCGAATACGCCCACGTCGAGCAGCCGCACGGCGAGCGGACCGACATGTACTACATGCCGCAGATGAGTCCGCTGCCGAAGGAACTGACGGTGGAATCGTTCGTGGCCGACCGGGCGGTGGAGCAGATCAACGCCTCGGACGATCGACCGTACTTCGGGTTCGTCTCCTTCATCGGCCCGCACCCGCCGCTGGCGCCGCCGGTGCCGTTCAACCGCATGTACGATCCGGACCGCATGCCGAACCCGATCCGCGGCGACATCGACGTGGACCACATGGACGAACAGATTCCGTGGATGAATCACATCATCTGGGCCGACGACATCAGCGACATGCAGGCCCGGGCCTGCCGAGCGCGGTACTACGGCGAGATCACCTACATCGACTGGTGCCTTGGGCGCCTCCTCGACGCTGTCGACGCCCGCGAGGATGCCGACAATACGCTGATCTGTTTCTTTTCCGACCACGGCGAGCATCTCGGCGACCATCACGCGTGGCAGAAGGAATCGTTCTTCGAGCCGTCCGCCCACGTGCCGTTTCTGTTGAGCTGGCCGGCGCGGATCGAGGCGGACCAGCGGAGGGAGGAACTGGTCTGCCTCACCGACCTGTTTGGCATCGCCACGGGAGCGGCGGGGCAGGTCGAGACCCGGGACGGGATCGACGTGCTCGGCGCGCTGGCCGGCGACGCCGCCCCCCGCGACGTGCTGTTCAGCTTGTACGGCGAGCCGGGCGGTCGGCAGTTCAAGATCATGGCCCGCGATGAGCGGTGGAAGTACATCTACCTCGCCAATGGCGGGCGGGAGCAACTGTTCGACCTGCACGCCGACCCGAACGAGCTGACCAACCTGGCCGCGGAGCGGCGCGACGTGGCCGACCGCCTGCGGGCCGCGGCCATCGAACGATTGCGGGAGCCCAACGCCGACCGGGCCCTGGACGGCGACGACCTCAAAGCGTTCGAGTTCGAAGCCCGCCCCCGCCGGCGCATCTACCAGATGGCGGTCGACCGCGGGGCCCGCGGTTTCCCGGATGACCCGGCGGAACTGCTGCGCACGATTCAGTGATCGAACGCGGCCCTTGCCCGTGTCCGTCCTCGCACGGACAAAACCGACCGCTCTCGCGGTCGCGCTTGCCCATGGCACACGACCCTCGCATGAACCTGGATCGCCCTGGCGGCCTCGGCGCTCCTTCGCGCCTTGGCGGTGAGTTCATCGGCGTGGAATGTCATGCACCCCGCACGACCGCTATGGAGACGTCCGGTTCTCACCGCTGTCGCGGCACGCATTGCGGGGGCGCGACGCTTCAATCTCCGCGGTGTGGTGGCCGATGACGGCGAGTTGCTCGTCGTCGAGTTGATCCTGCAGGCGGCCGAACAACTCGCGATCTTCCCAGCGGATGTGCCGTTCGAGCGCTTCGCCGATCCGCTTCAGCGTTTCGGCATCGGGATCGGTCTGCCGGCGGAGTTCACGGGCTCGGGCGGCGAGGTTCGTGAGTTGCCTGTGTTCGCGCAGCAGCCGGTCACGGTCCTCGGCCGACATCACGTCGAGCAGCAACCGCTGCTCATCGCGAACATGCTCGGCGATCTCGCGGTCCCAGGCGTCGACGAACTCGCTGAGCACCTTTCGACGGGTCACCTCATCATCACCCGCCGCCTTGATCAGGTGTCGGGCCTGCACGAGTCCACCGTAATGGTCCCGGCTGAACGGGGCGAGCGACTCGTGCCGCTGAATGGGTGCGTGCTCAAACTGTGGCATGCGGCTTCTGCCTTCGTCTTCGGACTACGGCTCAACTTCCAGTTCCCCCACCTCGCAGGATATGACACCAGCGAATGCGAATCACGCATTTCCCGGCAATCATCTGTTTTCGGCGCGGCCTCGCTTCAGCGAGCCGCCGTGAAATCCACCATTCTCCACAACGTCACCGGCGCTCGCCCCACCCACCGCACCACGGGCGCGCCGCCACCGCGCGGCGCGGTGCGACAATTACTCGTCGCCGGTGTCGGATTCGACTTCGCCCGCGATGGGCTGCGCGTCGGCGGGGTCGGGTTCGACCGCAGCCTGCGTAACTTCGGGAGGGACGATGAAGATGCCGTCGAGGGTGCGTTTCTGGAAGCCGATCACCTGTGGGCGGTTCAGGCCGCGCAGGACCTGCACGTCGAACAGCTCTTCCGCCCCGGCCTCGAACTCGAGGAACCCCGCGGGCTGACCGGTCTCGAGGTTCACCGCGAACACCCCGCAGCGCGGGCGGTCAATCCACTTCTCCAGGGGCAGCCCGCCGAACTCCTTCTTCTCCCGGATCATGGACAGGCCGACGAAGGCGAAGCGGTCGTAGAAGGTCAATCCCCGCGTGAAGCCGGGCAGGCGGCAGACGGTGTCGCGCTTGCCGGAGTCGGGATCGACGACCTGCAACTCGCCCCGGCCGGAGTCGAGCACGAACAGGCGATTGGCGTAGACGCGGGGCGAGTGCGGCATGGCGAGCCCGCGGCTGACGACCTCGCGGCTGTCAAAGTCGATGATCACCCCGCCATCGCGCTTGTTCTCCCGCCAGCCCTGCCGCTCGTTGCCCTCGCCGTGGGCGGTGAGGTACTTCACCCGCCCGTCGGCCACGGCCATGCCGTTGAGATGGCAGCGGTCCTCGGCTACGAGCTTGTCGATCCACTTCGGCTGCCAGCGCGGCACGAAGCTGTAGTCCGGGTCCACCGTGCACAGACACGAGAAGCGGGTGTTGACGATCCACAGCTCATCGCCCACCCACGCGATCTCGTGTGCCCGGAAGTCGCCGGTCACATGGGAAGCGCGGGGCACGTAGCAGGAATCAAAGGTCTCCCGCGGTTCGAGTTGGGCGGCGATGTCGGGGGCGTTGCGGAAGAACCAGATCTGTCGGCGGGTGCCGATGGCGAGCCGGTGCGGATCGACCGCGAGGCCCATGGGCATCTCGAAGCTGCGCAGCAGCGTCGACACCCGGCCGTTGATCGTGCGAACCACCATCAACTTGCCCGCCTGATAAGTGTTGAGGAAGAGCGAACCGTTCACTTTGTCGATGAGTTCGCCGAAGTCGTTGGAGAAGACATAGCGGAAGGCGGACTCGGGCGATCCCTCGGGCATGCCGGGCCCGCCGGCGGCCCCGGGCGCACCGGCAACCGGGGCCGTTGCCGAGGTGTTTCCGGCGGCGGGTTGAGCCGGGGGCTCAGAGCCCGGCGCGGCGGTCGGTTCGTCAGTCATCGCAGTTCTTTCCGTTCAGACAGGCCACCTGGGCGTGTTCCAGCAGAAAAAACCCCCGACGCACAGGTCAGGGGGTCGGTTGGTGCAAAGGGTTTCGGCAGCGTCACCTGTGTCATCATGCAACGCGGCGATCAGCGGCGATACCGCCGACGAACCAGGCCGATCGCCCCGAGGCCGAGAATCAAAGTCGTCGTCGGTTCGGGGATCACGTTGATCTCGAACTCGAAGGGCTGAATGTCCTCATCGAGGGGATTCGATGCGGTGATGTCGTTCCAGGTGAAGGTGCTCGTCACGTCATTGTTGGGGCCGGAATAATCCTCGAACCGCAGCAG
>CAYFQS010000396.1:0-3648 GCA_964345245.1 uncultured Planctomycetaceae bacterium
AGTCGGGCACGGCCCGTGTGACCACGGCCCCGGCGCCGACGGTGGCGCCTTTGCCGACGTCGGCCATGACGACGGCCGCCGCGCCGATCCACGCCCCGGCCCCCATGCGGATTCGCTCGAACTGGGGTCCGTCGCCGCCGCCCACGTGTTGCCGGCCGCCGCTGAGAAGCTGCGCGCCGTCGGCCACGTGGACGTCGTCGCCGATTGCAACCCACCCCACCGTGCAGTAGCGGCCGAGATACACCCGGTCGCCGAGCGACGCGGCCCGTTTGGACAGCAGCGTGCCGAACCCGACATGGACGTCGTCGCCCACGGCGTCGAGCACCCGCCCGTACAACGCCGCGCGATAGAGCATGCCGAGTGTGCCCGTCCGGCGGGAAGCGCGCTCGCTCAGTCCGCACATCGCCCGGGTGTCGCCGAACAGCATCGCCGCCAGTCGGAACCGCCACACGCGTGGGGCGACCCACACCGCGAGCGCCGCGGTGACGAGTCGCTTGAGCCGGCGGGTTGTGACCGCGTCCAGGGGCATGCGGACTCCTTTACGCCGCGGCCCGCGCCGCCTCGATGCCGAGCAGCGCGTCGTAGATTCTCGTGATCCGCTGCATGCGGTGAGCGAAGGCGAAGCGCTGCTCGATCCGCCGGCGGGCGGCACTGGCCATCCGGCGTCGGCGGGATTCGTCGTGAAGCAGTTCGGCGAGCGGTTCGACCCAGGCATCGCGGTTTTCATCCAGCAACAGGCCGCACCGGCCGCTGTCGACCAGGTCTCGCACGCCGCCCACGTCGGTCGTCGCCGTGGCCGTGCCCATGGCCATCGCTTCGAGCACGGCGTTGGGCAGCCCTTCGCGGATCGAGGGCAGGACCATCAGGTCCATCGCCTCGTACCATGGCCGGGCGTCACGCTGCCAGCCGACGAACCGCACCACGTCGCCGAGTTCGAGTTGCTCGACCAGGCGGGTCAGCGGCTCGCGCTGCGGCCCGTCGCCCACGAGCAGCAGTTGCAGGTTCGGCACGCGCTCGGTGAGTTTCGCCACCACGGGCAGGAACCGGTCCAACCCCTTCTGCACGCTGAGCCGACCCACCACGCCGATGATCGTCGCATCCACGGGCAGGCCAAGTTCTCGCCGGGTTTCGTTGCATGTCTGCATCGGTCGGAAGACGTCCGGCTCGATCGCGTTGGGCACGTAGGTCAGGGCCCGGTCATCCACGCCGATCTCGCGGCAGCGGTCGGCCAGCGGCTCCGACACCGCGATGGTGTGGTCATATCGCGGCAGGCACCACTCATCGACCTTGCGATAGAGCATGAGCCGGCGGGTCTCCTCGGTCCACAGGTGCACCGTGTTGACGAGCTTCATCGGCCGGAAGCGCCGCAGCAGGAGCCCGATCAGGTTCGACTTGTAGTCGTGCCCGTGCCAGATGCTCACGTTGAGCCGGCGGCAAAGCTGATACAGCCCCCAGACGGTGCGCGGATCGCACGGGCCGCTTTCCGCGACGGTGTGCAGCGGGCAATCGAGCTGCTCGGCCTGCAGGCGAACCGACTCGATGCCGAAATCGCCGGTCGGGTGAATGTACGCCGCGGCGAGTTGATAGCGGTCGGCGTCGCCGTAGCGCGGGGAACGGAGGATTGTCTTCTCCGGCCCGCCGCCGGTCCCCGCCATCACGCGGACGTGCAAGACCGAAGCGACGGAGCGACGAGGCGACGCAGCGACGAAGGGCTCCGGGTTCCGTGCGCTCCTTGGAGTTTCCCAGGGTTGTTGGGTGGATGCGTTCTCAGTCACGGCAACTTCCTCCATCAGGCCGCACGCCGGCCGGGCGCGGGCGCCACTTCGTCGATCACCATCTCGAGCACGGCCGCCTTGGTCTCCCACGATTCGCCGGCGAGGCGGCGAGAGCGGGCGTGAACCTGGCTCACCGCCGGGCCGGCGACCGCCCGGCGAAGGATTCGCGAGACGAACAACTCGGGCCCCACAATGTCGCAGCAGTCGGCCCAGTCACGGGCGGCCGGCTGGTCGAGACACACCACTGATCGACCCGTCGCAAGGTATTCCTTCAGCTTCAGCGGCTGCATGGCGCGGGTCACCGGCAGGTCGGCATACGGCATCATGAGCACGTGGGCCAGCGTCGCCGCCGGGGGCAGGTGCGTGCCCGGCAGCGGGCCGACCAGATGCACGTTCGGCATCGCGGCCAGGTCGCTCACGTCCCCCTGCGTCGGGCCGATCATCACGATCGATCCCGGCCACTTCGTCGCGAGTCGGCCGAGCACGTGGCGATCCAGCCGCCCATCGATCAGGCCCCAGAACATCGCCCGCGGCTCGGGCAGGGCCGCGATTCGCTGCAACGCGGGGGCGTTGAGGTGGACGGCATCGGGCCTTGTCCAGTTGGCGAGGTCGACGCCATGCGTGATCAGCATCGGGGCGTGGCCGGCCTCGCGAGCGCGGCGGACAAGCGGCTCGCTCACCGCCGCCACCGCGTCCACTCGGCCGAGCAGTTCCTCCTCCATCGACCGCAGGACCGGCCCGTCGAGGCCCGGCCAGACCGCGAAGTCGTCCACCATGTAGTAGACCCATCGCCGGGCGGGGATTCGGCCGACCAGGTCGGCGGTGATGGGCAGCGTGGTGATCACGACCGGATCGCGGTCGAGATGCTGTTTGACCGCCCGGCTTATGGCGCGCGATAGCAGCCGACGATTCAGTCGGCGGGACACGCGATTGCCGAACCCCGGCCACATGAGCGGACTGATCACGGTGGGGGGATGCGGCGCTCGCGGACGCGGCGATATTTGACCGTTCGAACGCCGTGCGGCAAGCCAGTGGCCCGCCTTCTCGACGCCCCGCTTGAGGTCGGCGGCGCAGAGGCGCGGCCGACGGGTCCCGATCGTGTTCACCCAAAGCACGTCGCGCTGGCCGACGAGACGGCGCACGATGTGCTGGCAACTTGACGGATGACGGCCGAAGTCGTCGGCGAACACGAGCAGCGGGTCGCGCCTTCTCATCGCTCGCCTCCCTCGGCCGCGTGGGCCGGGCAAAGCTCGTGGTACATCCCGGCATAGGCGGTGTGCATGGCGGTCTGGCTGAAGAGCGTCTCGGCCCGCAGTCGGCCGGCTTCGCCGAATCGACGCCGGCGGTCGACGTCGTCGCACAAGCGATGCAGTCCGTCGGCGAGGGCGCCGGCGTCGCGGCGGTCGGCGAGGTACCCCGTCTCCCCGTCGATCACGATCTCACGATTGCCGCCCACGTCGGTGGCGACGACCGGCCGCCCGGCCGCCATCGCCTCGAGCAGGGCCACGCTGATCCCTTCGCTCAAGCTGCTGAGCAGCCCTAGGTCCGCCGCCTGCCACAGTTCGGGCACGTCGGTGCGCGGGCCGAGGAACCGCACCGCGTCGGTGAGGCCCATCTTCTCCGCGAGTTGCCGTGTCGGTTCGAGCGTCGGGCCGTCGCCGGCGAAGGCCAGCACGGCGGGGCATCGCCGGCTGCGCAGAATCCGAAGCGCCACCAGCGCCCCGGCGTGGTCCTTGACCGGGCGGAAGCCCGCGACCTGCAGGATGAGCGGCTTCCCGTCGTCCACGCCGAGTTCGCTCCGCAATCGACTTCGGCCGTTCCGGTCGTGCGAGACCATCGCCGCGGCGTCGATGCCGTTGGGGATCACGGCGAT
>CAYFQS010000397.1:0-3635 GCA_964345245.1 uncultured Planctomycetaceae bacterium
TGAAGCACTCGCGGCAGTCGGTAGTAGGAGCTGCCCTGGAGCGAGGCGTGGATGCGGTTCCACTGCTCGTGGCGCTGCCAGTAAGTCGGATCGAACTGATGCTGGACGTAGAACATCCACACGCCTATCGATGCGGCCACGACCAGTACCGGCGCGTAGAGCAGCAGGAACACGTCAAGCCCGACGGCGACCATGGCGGCGGCGACCGTCGCGAGGAGCCCGAGATTGGTCAGCCAGACGCTGCGCCGTTCGCGCCGGCGATCGCGCGGGATACCGATCGGCACGCGGAAGCGGACGACGAACAGCAGCGCCGGGAAGAGACCGAAGATCACCATCGGATGGCGATAGAGGCGATAGCCCAGGCGTTTCCACCAGCCCAGGCGGGCGTACTCGTCGACGGTGAGGGTGAGCACGTCGCCGTCGCCGCGGCGATCGAGGTCGCCGTGCGAGCCGTGGTGCAGCGCGTGGGTGTGCCGCCAATCGAAATAGGGCGTGAGCGTAATCAGTCCGAGGCAGGAACCGACGATGTGGTTAAGTCGCTGGGAATGGAAGAACGAGCCATGGCCGCAATCGTGCTGAAAGATGAACAGCCTCACGAGAAGTCCCGCCGCGGGCAGGGCGAGGATCAGCGTGAGCCAGTAGCCCACGCCGAGGCTGAGCCACATGAGCGCCGCCGCGCCCGCAAGTAGCAGAGCGGTGGAAAACAACTGCCACCAGGCCGCAGCGTCGCTGGGGCGGCGGAAGGGGGCGAGCGCCTTTCGGATCTCGGCCGGGCTCAGGTGGAGCGAGTCGGCGGGCGGCGAGGGGTCGCGAGAGGGCATGGCGTCCGTCCTTTCAGCAAAGTCGGCGCTCGGCATGCGCCGCGGCGCCGGCGCGGCCGCCGGGCCGCGGGAGCGTGAAGCTGCCGTGGTGTCGGATCGGTCGTGTCGGATTCACACGGCCCGTCCACGGCCGGTGTTGCGTCGGCCGCGTCCGCGACTGCGTGCGGGGCCGGCGCCACGTCCGGGGCGCTGGTCGGCGGATCGGCCGCCCTTCGCTTTCGGGCCGCGAGTCCGCTCGCCCGACGCCTTGCCGCGGCCGGGTCCGGGCCTGCCTCGCCGCGCGCCGCAAGGCTTGCCCTTGCCCGGCGACGAGGAATTCGACTTCGCGGGCACGCTCGGCAGCATGGCCGGCTTCGCCTCGGCGTAGTCGGGGCAGTCGGTGCGGACGACGATCGGCTGGCGGATCAGCCGCTCGATCGCCGCGAGATTCCCCTGCTCGTCCCGATCGCAGAAGGAGACCGCCGCGCCCGAAGCGCCCGCCCGCGCCGTGCGGCCGATGCGGTGGACGTAGGTCTCCGGCTCGTGGGTCAGGTCGTAGTTGAACACGTGGCTGATCCCGTCCACGTCGATCCCGCGAGCGGCGATGTCCGTGGCGACCAGCACGTTCGTGCGGCCGGTGATGAAGTTCTTCAGCGCCCGCTGGCGGGCGTTCTGCGTCTTGTTGCCGTGAATCGTCTCGGCGGGGAAGCTGCGGGCGCGAAGCTGCTTCGAAACGCGGTCCGCCCCGTGCTTCGTGCGCGTGAAGACCAGCGCCCGGCTGATGCTCGTCCCCTCGAGCAGGTGGGCGAGCAGGGCGGTCTTGTTCTTCTTCTGCACGAAAAAGACCGACTGATCGACCAGTTCCACCGTGGGCGACTCCGGCTCGACCTCGACCCGCACCGGGTCGCTCAGCAGGGAGTCGGCGAGGCGGCAGATCTCCCGCGGCATCGTCGCCGAGAACAGCAGCGTCTGACGGCGGGGCGGGACATGCTCGACGATCCGGCGAATGTCGTGGATGAAGCCCATGTCGAGCATGCGGTCGGCTTCGTCGAGGATGAGCGTCTCGATCCCGCGAAGGTCGACGTGGCCCTGGCCGACCAGGTCGAGCAGCCGCCCGGGCGTGGCGACGATCACGTCCACCCCGCTGCGCAGGGCCTTGACCTGGCGGTTCTGGTTCACGCCGCCGTAGACGGTCGTGCCGGTGATCGGCAGATGCCGGCCGTAGGTGGCGAAGCTCTCGGCGATCTGGCACGCCAGCTCACGTGTCGGGGCAAGCACGAGGCAGCGGGCGCGGCGCTTGCCCCGGGGCGCGTCGCTCGAGGCGGCGAGGCGCTGGAGCACGGGCAGGGCGAAGGCGGCGGTCTTGCCGGTGCCCGTCTGGGCGCTGCCGAGCACGTCGCGCCCGTCGAGCACGTGGGGAATGGTCTTGGTTTGAATGACGGTCGCGCTGCTGTAGCCTTCTGAGGCGACAGCCCGGAGGATCGGCTCAGCGAGCCGCAGATCCGCAAAATTCATCGGTTTTCGGTCCTTCCAGGGTGCACATCGCAGCGGGATCGGCGGGTGCCGAAGAAGAACCGATCGATGCGCCACAACTGGTGCTCTGCATGATCCGAAGGCGGCCGGTTCGGCCGTGGATCGATCGAGGCGGGCAGTTGAGAGAAACATCATAGCAGCACTGTGGCCAAAAAGCGAACGACGGATTTCGGGCATGCCCCGCCCTCGAATCTCCAGACTCCCGGCTCCCCCCGCGATTGGCGGTCCGGACCAGCGGCGACAACAATGGCGGCAAGTGCGGGCGCGTCGCCCCGTTTACCGACCATTCGCGAAGGACCCACTGCTCAGAAAATAAATCCATACAAAAGGGGCGTCGTGGCGGGAACCCGTTGCAGGCAGTGTGCTTGCATTTTCATGCGCTGCGGGTGGCCCGAAGGGCCGTGAGGGACTCATAGGAAATTTGATTCCAGGTGGGCCGGGGTCAGGGGCTCCTGCTCTGCGAAGCAGTGCTCTCCGCTCTGCGAAGCGCTACGCAGAGCATGAGTCGCTGCGCAGCACGAGTTGGGGGGTGAGAGGTTAGCACCGTCAGCTCGACCGAGCGCATTTCGACGCGGCCGGTGAGACGGAGGAAGGCGTTGAGCAGGTCGCCGTGCCGGTTCTCCTCCGACGTCCAGCCCCGCAGCCATTTCGCCCAGGGCGTCGCCGTCGTGCCTTCGGTGTCCTCGGCGATCAGGTTCAGCGAGACCGAATAGCTCGGCAGCGCCTCCTCCGTGACCATGTCGCCCACGAGGACGACGAGCACCTCGTCGGAGAGCTCCTTCGCCGGCTCGCGGAACTCGGCGAGCTGCTCGCGCCAGTCGGGTGCGGTCAGGTCGGGCAGGTAGTCGGTGGGCTGCCACGCCCGGTCAGGCGGCGTGAGCAGGGCGAGATTCTCGCGCACCGTCTTCTCGAGCCCTCTCAGCACCTCACGTTGCGAGTTGGTATCGCGTGATGCGTCAGTCATTCAACATGAAATCCAGGTCCGCCACCGCTTTCCCCGGCTCAATTCCACGGCATCGAATTCTAGGTCGCCGCGCGCGCGCGGCGTCCGGCCAGGCCTCTCGCATCACGCGGCGACGATGGCGAGAGGGGTGACGATCGCACGGGCGGTCCGGAAGCTCACCATGCGCTCGCCCCGCTCGTCCCAGAGCTTGAGGCGGGCGCAGCGCAAACTGCTGCGCAGCGTCAGCGGCGGCACGTCGAGCAGGCCGCGATTCGCCTCCAGGCAGCGCTGGAGGCGGTAGTTCGGGATGCGGCTGTCCAGATGATGGATGTGGTGCAGGCCGATGTTCCCGGTGAACC
>CAYFQS010000398.1:0-3626 GCA_964345245.1 uncultured Planctomycetaceae bacterium
GTGGCGGCGGGCGGGTTCACGCCGATCACGTTCGGCCTGGTCTACCAGGTCCGCGTCCAGAAGTTTGGCCCCGGTCTGGCGGCGGGCAATCGCGCCATCACCGACCTGCGCGTCACGCCCGCCGCCGTAATCGCGGGTCAGCCGGCCACACTGAATGTCGACGTGGCGAACTACGCCAATCAAGCTGTAACCGAGTCCGTGCAGTTACGCGGGCCCTTCGGGCGGGTCGCCACCGAACTCGCACTCGGAGCGAACGCGACCGCCTCGGCCGCGTTCTCGATTCGCTTCCCGGCTACGGGCCCAATCGCGATGACTGCGACGCTGGGCGGTGATGACGCCCTCGGAATCGACGACCGCCTCGATGCGGTGGTGAACGCACGCGAGCGGCTCGACGTGGTTCTTCTCACCGAAGAGGCGGCTGACGATCCCGCCTCCGCGACGTACTTCGTCTCGCGGGCGATCGATCCCGGCCCGGCGTCGCCGTACGCCGCGCGCGTTGTCGATCCGGCGTCACTCGATGCTCCCGCCCCGGAGATTGCGGTTGTCCTGAACGGGGATGTGGCGGGTGACGGTCTTCGCCGCTGGCATCAGGCGGGCGCGTCGCTTCTCTGGCTCGGGGCGGATGCGTCACTCGCCGAGGCGATGGATGAACTGCTCGATCTGGCGCCGCTTCGCCGGCCCCGGCGGGTGCGGTCCGACCCGGGGGTGACGCTCGGCGTGATCGACCCCGAGGCCGAAGTCGGCCGGGCGTTGGAAGGCCCGGCCCGGCGCACGCTCGCCGATCTCCGTTTTGACTCCCGCCTCGTCGGCCGGCCGGCGCCCCGCGCCCGCGCTGCGCTGCGATGGGTCGACGGCGCGCCCGCCCTGGCCTCGCGGCAGTCCATGGATGGTCGGCGGGTCGCCTTCACGGCCGGGCTCGCGCCTGATGATTCCGACTTCGCGCGCTCCGCCGCCTTTCTGCCCTTCCTTCACGAACTGCTCCGTCTGGCCGCACCACAAGCCGCCAGCCCCACGGTGGTCGACCTGGACACGGCGGGGACGGTCAGCGCGCCGCCTCCGGCGGCAGTGATCGCCCCGACCGGTGAGCCCGTTGAGTTCACCGTCGAGGGTGGCGACCACGACACTCGCGCTCGCTTCGGACCGCTGCGACGCATCGGTCTCTATCGAGTCACCGCTCGGCAGGGGCGCCTGCTGGCCGGCGTCACCGCCCGGCCCGATCCGCGTGAGAGCGATCTCGCCCGCATCAACGTCCCCGCGATCCGTCAGTTGCTCAGTGGCGAGTCGAAGACCCAGCCCGTGGAGGGCGAGCGCTCGGTCGTGACCGACCTCGATCGTGCGACCCCGCTCTGGCCGTGGCTGGCCCTCGCGGCCATGCTCGTCGCGGCGGGCGAGGTGTTGCTTGCCTCCTTCATCCCCACCACGCGTGACGAGGAGACCGGCGCGTGATCGACCTGCCTCTCACCACCGCTCTGGTGTGGCGGCCGACCGTGCCGGCCGGCGGGCTTGCCGCCGTGGCGATCGTGGCCGTCGTTGTCGCCGTCATCGCCATGGCCCGTTCCCCCCGGCCATCGCGCGGGACGGCGATGACCCTCTGGGCAGGTCGCATCATTGTGCTCACGGGGCTGCTGCTTATCGCCCTCGGCCCGATGCGTCAGGAATCGCGGCCGGACGATCGCCGGCTCGCATCCCCCATCGCGGTGCTTGTCGATACCTCGCAGAGCATGTCCCTGGCCGCCGGTCCCGGCACCCCCGAAAGCCGCTACGACCTGGTGCGTCGGCACTGGCTCGATCCGGCGTTCACGGCGGCCGTGGGAGAGAACCGAACCATCGCCTGGCGCCGGTTCGCCCGGTACGTGCGCTCGACCCGGCGGGCGGACCTGGAAGAAGCGACGCCGACCGGCGAGCGAACCGAGCTGTTCGATGCCGTGCGACGCGCCATCGATGATTCGTTGTTCGACCGTGCCGGCGGCACGCTCGTCCTGCTCAGCGATGGTCACGACAACGATCCGGCGACGGTCGAAGCTGCGGTCCTTCACGAACTCGGCCAACTGGCCCGGGCCCGGCAGGTGCGGGTGGTCGCGGCGGCTGTCGGCGAGCCGGGCGGGGCGGCGGACCTGGCCCTGCAGGCCCACGCCTCCGCCGATGCGGTGTTCGAAGGCGACCCGCTGACCATCACGGCCGAGATTGTGCCGCGGAACGTTGCGGCGCAGGACGTCACGGTCGATCTTCGACTTGGCGGTGAACGGATCGCGCGTCGCCGGGTTCGTGTCAACGGTTCGACGCCTGAGCGGTTGATGTTCGAGCTCACGCCCATCGCGGGCGATGCCGTGGCCGGCCTGCTCGATTACGAGGTGGAGGTATCGGCGGCTGAGGGCGAAGCCGATTTGTCCAACAACGCGCGTCACGTGTTCTGCCGATTGATCGACCGGCCGATTCGGGCGCTGCTGCTGGAGGGCCGGCCACACTGGTCGAGCCGATCCATCGCCCGCGCCTTGCAGGGCGATCCGCGGATCGATCTCACCTCGGTCGTCGCTTACAGCGAGCGCCGCTTCGGGGTGGTGCGCTACGTGGCGGACGGCAGCCAGCGCCATGCGGACGACGAGATCGCACTGCCTCTCGACGCGGCCGATCTCGCTGCCTTCGACTTGGTCATCCTCGGTCGGGGCATGGAACTGCTGCTGCCCGAGGAATCGGCGGGGGCGCTGCATCACTACGTGGATCGTCTGGGGGGCGGGCTGATCCTCGCCCGTGGCCGGGCCTTCGAGCCAGGGGGAATCGAACACGCGATCGTCGAGCCGTTGTCCCCCGTGCAGTGGGGCGAGCGGCTGGCCGGTGACCTGCGACTGGCGTTCACCGATGCGGCCGGCGATGCGGGGCTCATCGATCGCGAGGCGGTTGGCGACGACGTGGACCTCGCCGAGCTGCCCGCCATGCTCGCGGCGACGCGCGCCAGCGGCACGCGGGCCGCGACGGTGGTGCTGGCCACGCAGACCCCGGCGACCGCCGACGCCGCCGAGGCGATGGCCGCCATGGCTTACCACCGCGTGGGCGAGGGCCGCGTGCTCGCGATCCTCACCGAAGGGCTCTGGCAGTGGGCGATGCTGCCCGACCGCCTGGCGACGCGGCAGGTCGTCTACCGCTCGCTGATCACGGGGGCGGTGCGATGGATCGCCCTCGGCGGCGAGATGTTCGCGGGCCAGCGGCTCAGCGTCGAAGTGGATCGAACCTCGACGATCGTGGGCGAACCAGTCACGGTCTACGTGCGCAGCCGCTTCGGAGCGGCGCGTCAGGCCGTGGAAGAGGCCGACGCCCGACTGGAGGTCGCGGAGCCGGATGGTGAGATGAGCGCGGTGCAACTGGCGGCATCGGTGGCCGATCCCACGCGGCTCGAAGGCGGCGTCCAGGTGGATAAGCCCGGCGTCTATACCGTGCGGCTGGTCGGCGGGCCGGAAGGCGAACTCGAACAGGCGGCTCGCTTCGCCGCGTACGAACGGTCGGTGGAACTGCGTGCCGCCGAACCGCGCCCCGCGACGTTGCAGCGGCTGGCGGAAGCGACCGGCGGGCGAACGTTCAAGCTCGACGCGGTGAACGAGGCGGTCGAGTACCTTGATCAAGTCGGCGCCGCG
>CAYFQS010000399.1:0-3622 GCA_964345245.1 uncultured Planctomycetaceae bacterium
CTCGGCGAGGTCCTGCAGCGTCACGTCAATCGAACCGGTGAATCGCTTGAACCGATCCAGCCCGCGAATTTCGACCACGCTGGCGTGGTTGTGGCCGCACACCGCGTAGTACTTGTCGTCCTCGAAGGTGCGGGTGAAATAGCCGTTGAAGTGTTCCTGCCCGAGGGTGATCTTGCCGAGGTCCCTCCCGCGGGCGTGCTCCTTGAAACTCCACGGGATGCGCCCGGGATCGCGGAGGTCGTGGAACAGCGGCCCGGTGAGCAGGCCATCGGCGGTCCAGATGTGCCACTGGCCGGAGTTGGTGGCGACGACGAAGAACTCGCCGAGGTCGCCGGCGTGGGCGGTCTCGTGGCCGACCCACTTCAGCTCGGCGACGACCTGGTCCCGCCGCCAGGCCTTGGCCTTGGCGTAGGCGTGACCGGTCGCCCCTTCCGTGGCGAAGCTCCAGACCTCCCCGCCCTCGGGCGTGAGCAGCTTGTCCCGCCCCGCCGCGATCCACGTGAACAGGTGGAAGTTGCCATCGTTGAGCCGGTAGGCGTAAGGCCCAAACTGAGTCTTGCCCGCGAGCGCCGGGTATTCACTCCGCTCGTAGACCGGCACGCCGTCGGGCAGGAAACGCTTCACCGTGTAACGGTGAGTGCCGCACTGCACTGCGAGGTCGCGGTTGAAGAGACTGAACCCGGGGTAGTTGTCCGGCTTTTCGGCAAGCTGCATTTCGCCGGCCTGCACCTCGCCGTCACCATTCATGTCCGACCACTGGAAGATCAGGCCGGTGAGCGTGACGCGGTCGAGCTCACGCAGCATCTCGGGGCGATTGATCCGGGGCCAGGCGTCGGCCATGCCCATCGCGGCGACGGGCTTGAACGTCCCGTCGTCCCGCGGCATGAACACCGCCACCACCGGCATGTCCATTCCCCAATGCAACCGGGTGACGATGTACTCGCGGTCATTCGCCTGGATCACCTGTTCGCCGGACATTCGGAACGGCCCGTCCCATGTCAGGGCTTCCAACCTGGTCTTGCCGGTCTCCCAATCGAGCCGGAACTGCATGGGCCCGTAGATCAGCCGCGACTTGTCGTAGGGATCGAGTGCGCCGCCGCTGCCGTAGGCGGTCGGGCCGAGATGTTCACGGATGAACTCGCCCGACTTCGCATCGAACACCGCGACCCGCTTCGGGGTGTAGCTGGATTCGATGACCCAGAGCTGGCCGCGTTTGTCCACGTCGATGCTGGTGACGCGTTCGAGTTGATCCGGGTTCCACGCCCCCGGCTCGTGGCCGCCCGGCTCACCGATGCTTCGCACGTACTTGCCGGTCGGATCGTACACCCGCACCACGCGGCGACTCGGATCGGCGTCGTAGGCGTAGAGATTGCCGCGCTGGTCGAACGCGAAGGTCGGACAGTCGAGCAAGTCGTCGACCACCCCCTCGTGCTCGCCGCCGGTCATGTCCACCTTGACGATGCGGCCGCGCGAGAGGGCGTACAACTCGCCGTGGGGATCGAACACGATGCGTTTGAGGTCGGGCACATGGGTTTCGTGCACGATCTCACGGCTTTCGGGATCGAACACCTCGACGCGCTCGTAGGTGAGTGGATCGACGTTCGGCTCGCCGCCGAGATAGCCGACCGCGGCGACGCCGAAAATGCGGGCCCGGGTGGCGTCCCAGTCCATCCCGCCCTGGTCGCGGCGGAAGCCCTTGGGCCGATGATGCTCCCGACGGTTGTAATGCTCGACGATGCGCAGCCGCACCGCCCTGGTTTCGATTTCTCGCTCGAAGTCGACGTAGCTGTCGAGGTAGCGGGCGTTGGAGTTGTGGGTTTCGGAGGGGAAGTAGAAATTGCGGAGCCGCTGGGTATGGCTGGCCACCTGCTCCCAGTGCTCGTCGCTTTCGATGTCGATGGGGCCGCCGGCGGGCCCGGTATAGACGTCGATGCGGGTGTGCTTGCCGTCGATCTCCTTGATGGCGAGGCCGCGCACCTTCCGCGGGGTGTCCCACTGCATCACGTAGATGGCGGGATCATCGGGAGCGACGGGCGTATCGCGCTTCGCGTCCCACGCGCCGCGGTCGTCGATCTCGCCGGAGTTGGTGCGAATCTTCGCCTCAGCCGAGAGATTGGTGAACCGCCGGCGGAGAATCTTCAGGCCCTCCAGCCGACCGTACCAGTCGTCGCCCGCCATGGCTTCGCCCAGCAGGTTCTCGCCCTGGTCTTCCTCCAGTCCGAGCCCGCCGCCGAGTTCCAGGTCCGTATCGAAGGCGGCGGCGTCATTGGTCTGGCTGAACAGGTCCTCCTCGCCTTTGATGAAGGTCAGTCGCAGGGCCCGGGTGCGCACGTTCTCCGGCGCCGCGACCACGTCCCACGGCTGGTCGACCTGCCGGTCGAAGGCAATCCAGTCGCTGCGACGGCCGGGGTTCGGCGGGTACTGCCCGCCGTCCTTGAGGTAGGCGATGCGAAGCTTCAGGTCGTCCTGCATCGGCCGCGGCAGAGCGAGCGAGCCGATCGGCACCGGCCGTTTGAACGCGATCACCAGGTGCTGCCGTGGTCCGCGGCCCTTCGACGATTCGAGATACCAGAGCCCGGTTCCTTCCGGGAAACCGGCCACCGGGCCCCGCAAACGCAACAGCCGCAGGAAATCCCGCTGGTAGTCAGGCGGCTCCTCGTGGTGGTACCGAGGCGCCCGGCCCGGCTTGTATCGCGGAATGCTGTTGTCAAGGTCCACATCGTCGGCGCTCGCGGCGTTGGTCAGGTACGCCTGCACGTTGTGGGCGAGGTAGACTTTGCCATCCTTCGCCGCCATCCCCGTCGTGCGGGCCTGACGCATCGTCGTCGGCACCAGAGGATCAAACTCGGTGTACTGCTTCGTCGCGATGTCGAAGGACCAGAGCAGCGTCGCCCGGGCCGTGACGAAGAGCGTCTCGCCATCGCTGGCGAGGAACCACGGCCCGCCGAAGCCCTCGTGGAAGGTGTGGTAGCCCCAGTTCTTCCCGCCGTCGAGATCGGCTTCGAGCAGCGACACGCCGCTCTCCGCCACGCGGGAGGAGATGAACACCACGTCATCGGAAACGCAGACCATGTTCGGCGGGGCGTGATCGGCGAGCCAGCCGCCCGGACCGCTGTGCCCGTTCATCCACGGCGAGTTCCGCGGATTGTGGTCCACCACGTTCGGGTACGGCGTCATCTCGTAATGCCACGACAGCGGCGGATGAGCGATGGCCTTCCACGTGTATTGCCCCGGCTCGACGAGGCGACCGCGCTCGTCGGTCAGGTCCCAGCCGATCCGCTGTTCGCCTTCATCGCGAAGTTCACGGGTCACGAGGTTCCGCGCGCGGCGGCCTTCGGGGCCGTCGATGGCGACGGTCAGATTGCCATCCCACGGCAGGTCGAAGCCGAACTTCACCGGCGGGGAGCGCGGGTCGGCCTCGTCGGCTTCCGACAACGCGGGGCCCCCGACGGCCCGGGCTGGGAGCCCGAGACGCTCGCCTTCGTCGCCGCCCGCGCCCGCCGCGGCGGCGTCTTCGTGGATGTCGGCGCCTGGATCGGCCCCCTCTCCCTGCTGGCCGCCCGCAAGGGCGCCCGCGTCCTGGCGCTGGAGCCCGATCCCGTCGCCCGCCTTGCGCTTGAGG
>CAYFQS010000400.1:0-1903 GCA_964345245.1 uncultured Planctomycetaceae bacterium
TTGGCCGGCGGTGGACGGGTGAAATCCGGACCTGCGCTGCGCTCCGGTCCGGCTTGCTTGGCCGGCGGTGGACGGGTGCGATCCGGACCTGCGATGCGCTCCGGCCCGGCTTGCTTGGCCGGAAGCTGTCGGGTGCAATTGCCAGTTAGCCCGCGACGCGGTTACCATCTCCGGTCTCCCCATGAGTGACACCCTGATGGAAAACCAAGTGAGTGCCGGGAGCGCCGGGCCGAGCCGCGCGGAACGAATCTTCGCCTGGGTCGCGGTCGCGTGTGTGTTGATCGGCTTCGCGTTCATGCAGGTCCGCCAGTTTCGGCCGGGCTACACCGAGCCGGACCCCGACGGCTACATTGTGATGGCCAAGCGGATCGCCCGCGGCGAGCCGATCGCCCAGCCGAACGACGATCCATTCCGCTACCAGACCCACGTCTGGGTCGAGAACGAGCGGGGCGAGGTGCTGGCCAAGTTCGCGCCGGGTTACCCGCTGCTCATGGCCGGCGGGTATCTGCTGTTCGGCGACGAGGGCGTGTTCCTGGTCAGCCCGGTGATGGCGATCCTGGGCCTGCTGGGCATGTTCGTGCTCGCGAGGCAGTGGATGTCGCCGACGGCCGCCTTCTTCGCCACCCTCGCCCTTGCCCTGACCGGCTCGTATCTGTTCTACAGTGGCTACCTGCTCACCCACATGACCGAGCTATGCGTCGTGGTGTGGGCGATGGTGTTTCTCTGGCGCTGGCTGCGCGAGCCGAACTGGTGGGCGGGCCTGCTCGCCGGCCTGCTGCTCGGGGCGGCCACGAGCGTCCGTTACACCGCGGTGCTCTTCGCCGCGGTGATGTGCATCGCGCTGATCGCCACGTGGCTCGACGTGGTGCGCCGGCACCGGCGGGCGCCGTGGTTGTCCACGCTGCTCATGCTCGCCGGCTACGCCGTCGTCCCGCTGCTGCTCGCCTGGTACAACCACGCCCACTTCGGCAGCATGTGGATCACCGGCTATGGCCTGTCGGACGAGCAGGATGCGTTCACGCTCGAGAACTTCTTCGCCCACTATCAACTGCTCAACCGCGGTTTAAGCTACGAACTGATTTACCTCGCCACGCCCCTGGCGATCGTGGCGATCGCCGCGATCGGCGCGGTGCGTGAGCGGCTCATGCGAGCGATCTGGATTCTGCCCACCTACGTCGTCTACGCCGCGTATTACTGGACCAGCCCAAGCAATGCGTACTACCGCTTCCTCTTCGCCGCGGTGCCGTGCATCATCGCCGCGGCATTCATGCTGATCGACCGGATCGACGTACGGCGGCGGAACCATGTCATCGCCATGGTGGCGGTGGTCGTGTTGATCGCGCTGAACGGCTGGGACCACTGGCGGAACCTGTACTACGGGGAGGCCTACCTCGGGGCGAGACAGGTGGTCACCGCCGCCCGTCACGCCAGTGAATTGCTCGAACCGGACGCGGTGATCTTCGCCCAGCGGCCGAGCAGCCACCTCGTGGGGACGCGGGAGCGGTTCCGGCTTTACGACATCGATGCCTTCGAAGGCCGTCGCCAGCGCGCCTTTGCCGTCGAGCATCGGCGCCGGCCGCTGCCGCGCATGCAGACGACTCGCCGCGAGCGGTTTCTGGAGTTCTACGAAGACCGGGAATCGGGCGAGTTGCAGCAGATGCGCCAGGAGATGATTGAGCAGTTCATCGCCGAGGGACGGGACGTCGCGTTCGTTATGCAGCAGCGCCGCGTCAAGCGTGAAGCCCGCCGTCTCGGCGATGACTACGAGCTTGTCGCGTTGTTGGAGTGGGATGATCCCGAATTGCACGAGGGGATCAGCGAGCGCGTCCGCCGCGAACTCAGTTGGAAACGGCAACGCGGGACGTGGGGGATTTACGAGGTTCGGCGGAAGACGGACACGGAC
>CAYFQS010000400.1:2003-3591 GCA_964345245.1 uncultured Planctomycetaceae bacterium
ACGGACACGGACGCGTCGTGACGAGACGAGCGGCGCGCAGCCGCTTCAGCGGGTCGCGAGAACGTATGGGCGGGCTTGCCCGGCCTCGCTGAAGGGAGGCGGGCCCGTGGCGCGGGCCACGCCCTCGACGTACGCGAACCATCCGCTAAGCTGTTCGGTACCCGGTTGAGGTAACAAAGCATGAATGAATCCACCGAAAAGCAGATCGCGAACTTGGTCGACGTCGAATCGATCCGGAGCAAGCTGAAGCAGGCCGAGAGCGCCGACACACAGATGGGCCGGGTGTGGAAAGCGGTGCGTCGACAGGCCACCGCCGCCCCGGACGAGCATGCGTGGTTCGTGCCGTTCACCGCGGCGATGACCGGGGACGAGCCACTGATCGACGCGGGCAAGCGGATCATCGAGCGCTATCTCGACGCCGCCCACTGGGGTCCGCTCGGCACTGGCGTGCAGTTCCACTTCTGGTGTTTCTCGTTCCCTCATGCGCGGTGGGCGATCTGGTTTGATGTGCTTCGCCGGCTCGGGGCGTGGAGCGAGCAAGAAGCCGCCGGCCTGGCCGCGAAGTTCCTGCGGATCCAGCTTCGCGATTTCCATTCCGGCATGCTGACCAAGCCGCACCCCGAGACGGCGGATAACCAGACCGCTTCGCTGACGCTCTCGTCAATCGTGCTGGGCACGCTGTTCGCCGACTTCCCCGGCGAAGGCCGGCTGGCCGAGGCCCTGCGCAGCGAAGCCCTGGCCCGCAGCGAGGAACTGATCGGCAGCTTCCCGAGCAGCGGCTACAGCGGCGAAGGCAGCACCTACCAGGGCCGCGTGGTCGCGGTGACGATTCCGTTTCTCGTCGAGTTCCTCGAAGCGAACTTCGGCGGGGACTGGTTCAACCGCCAGGCCGCGCCCAACGGCACCTCCGCGGCCGACATTCTGCGGATGACGGTGCGGATGTGGATGCCGAGCGGCCTGCTGCTGCCGTGGGACGACTACGGCTATCAGCTCGGCGTGAAGGGCCCCGTCGCCTACCTGCTCAAGCGCACCCGCGAGGCGAAGTATGCCACCGTCCTCGAACAGGCCGCGGACTGGTCCGAGAACGGCAGCGCCGGCTGGGGCTACGACGACCTGGTCTGGGCCCTCGTGCACTGGCCGGACGACCTGCCCGCGACCGAGCAGCAATGGGAGCCGTGGTGGCACGAGGAGATCGGCGGCGTGCTGGTCAGCCCCGGCGGCGAGCGCTACCTCATGCAGATGTGGGACGAGACGTCCGAGCAGCCGATTCGTCCGCAGGTCAATCCCAATCAGTTGATCCTCGAAGCCGACGGCGTGCCGTTCATCGCCGACGGCGTGGCGGCGGAGGACTGCGACGCCTTCAAGTTCGATGATACCTGGGTCGAGCGGAAGGGCATGACCTTCGGCACCCGGAAGTCGAACTACGGCAAAAGCTGCGGCGGGGCGCACTCGGTCGTCCTGCTCGACCACTGGGAAGGCCTGCGCCCGAACCGCGGGTTCGCCCCGCAGCGCGGCGTGGCGTTCGACCCGGACGACCAGAGCATCACCGGCGACGTGACCGGCATCTACGCCAGCGTGTGGGATGACG
>CAYFQS010000401.1:0-3582 GCA_964345245.1 uncultured Planctomycetaceae bacterium
TGGGCACGCCGGTGACCAAAGACAAGCCGCTGTTCCCGCGGATTCAGGGCGACTGACGGCCGGGGAGGCATGACCATGATCGAACTCGGCGTCAATGTCGACCACGTCGCGACGATCCGACAGGCCCGGCGGACCTACGAGCCCGACCCGGTCTGGGCCGCGGCCGAGGCCCAACTCGGCGGCGCGGACGGCATCACCGTGCACCTCCGCGAAGACCGCCGGCACATCCAGGATCACGACGTTCGGCGGATTCAGCAGACGTCTCACGTGAAGCTGAACCTGGAGATGGCGGGCACGGACGAGATGGTCGATATCGCCTGCGCCATCAAGCCGCAGCTCGCGATGCTCGTGCCCGAAGGCCGCATGGAAGTGACCACCGAAGGCGGGCTGGACGTGGCCGGGCAGCTCGGACGAATGACCGACGTGGTGGGCCGGCTGCGGGAGGCGGGGCTGATCGTCAGCGCCTTCATCGACGCCGAGGCCAGGCAGGTGGAGGCGGCGGCGGAGGCCGGCTTCGCGGTGTGCGAGGTGCACACCGGACCGTACGCCCATGCATTTCACGACCACGGCCGGGACACGGAGAGCCCGCCGGTCGCCGCGGAGCTGAAAAAGATCGCCGGGGCGGGCAAGCTGATCCGGGAGGCGGGCATGCGCTTCAACGCCGGCCACGCCCTGAACTACGTCAACGTCGGCCCCATCGCCGGCCTGCCCGGCGTGCGGGAACTGCACATCGGCCACGCCATCGTCAGCCGGGCCGTCTTCGTCGGCCTCCGCGACGCCGTGCGCGAGATGAAGGGCCTGATGTTGAAGGCCGCCGAGAACGGCGGTGCGTGACGAGCGGCCCCGGCCCGCCTCGCGAAGATCGACGCGGATCGGCACGAATGGATGATCGTCATGAACGACCACCCGACATCCCGGGCCGTGGTGCTGCTCAGTGGCGGGCTTGACAGCGCCACCGCGCTGGCCGTGGCGGGTGACCAGGGGTTCGACTGCTATGCCCTGACGTTTGACTACGGCCAGCGGCATCGCGTCGAACTCGACGCCGCCGCGCGGCTTGCCGCGGACCTGGGCGCGGTGGAGCACCGCGTGGCCCGGCTTGACCTGCGGCTGTTCGGACACTCCGCCCTGACCGACGACATCGACGTGCCCAAGGATCGCCCCGCCGACGAAGTGGGCGGCGACGTGCCGGTCACGTACGTGCCGGCCCGGAACACGATTTTCCTCAGCTTCGCCCTCGCCTACGCCGAGGTGATCGAGGCGACCGACATCTTCATCGGCGTCAACGCGGTGGATTACTCGGGCTATCCGGACTGCCGGCCGGAGTACATCGAGGCGTACGCCCGGATGGCCCGGCTCGCGACCCGGGCCGGGATCGAGGGCGCCGGGCCGACCATCCACACGCCCCTGATTCACCTGCGCAAGATCGAGATCATCCGCCGGGGGCTGGAGCTCGGCGTGAACTACGCGCTGACGCATTCGTGCTACGACCCCGGCGAAGGCGGCCGGCCTTGCGAACACTGCGACGCCTGCCGCCTGCGGATCGACGCTTTTCGTGAACTCGGCATGAGCGATCCCCTGCTCGACGCATGGGCGGGGGTTTGAGCCGCAACCCATGACGAACGACGTACTTCTCATCAACGAGGTCTTCCACTCCATCCAGGGCGAAAGCACCTGGGCAGGCCTGCCGTGCACGTTCGTGCGGCTGTCCGGCTGCCACCTGCGCTGCGGGTATTGCGACACCGAGTATGCCTTTCACGAAGGCGAGCGGATGGCTGTCGACGCGGTCGTCGCGCGCGTCGACGAGATCGGCCGCGGCGCGCCGCTGGTCGAAGTCACGGGCGGCGAACCGCTGCTCCAGCCGAACGTACACCCGCTCATGACGCGGCTGTGCGACGCCGGCCGCACCGTGCTTCTCGAGACCAGCGGGGCCTGCGATATCAGCGCCTGCGATTCGCGCGTGATCCGGATCATGGACCTGAAGACCCCGGGCAGCGGCGAGGTCGAGCGCAATCTCTGGGAGAACGTGGAGCACCTCGGCCGGCAAGACGAGGTGAAGTTCGTGCTGAGCGGTCGGGCGGATTACGACTGGGCCCGCGAGGTGATCGCGAAGTACGATCTCGCCGGTCGCGTGAAGGCGATCCTGCTCAGCGCGGTGCACGAAATGCCGCAGGGCGTGCAGCTTCCGGGCGCTACCGGGCTTGAGCTGCGACAGCTTGCCGAGTGGTTGCTGGAGGATTCGCGGCTCGCCGCCCTGCGGAACGTGCGGCTTCAGACGCAGCTCCACAAGCTGATCTGGGACCCGCACGCTCGCGGCGTATGACGCCGGCCACGCCTCCGCCGCCGCCCCTGCTAGAATGGCCGGATCATGCGAGTTTCACTGACCAAAGACTTCACCTTCGAGGCGGCGCACTGGCTGCCGACGTTCCCCGAAGGCCACAAGTGCCGGCGGATGCACGGCCATTCATTCCGCATCACCGTCGTGGTCGAGGGCGAGGTACCGGAAGGCGCGGGATACCTGATCGACTACGGCATCGTCAAGCAGGCGATCAAGCCGATCGAAGAACAGCTTGACCATCGGCTGCTCAACGAGATCGACGGGCTGGAGAACCCCACGGCGGAGATGCTGAGCCGGTGGATCTGGCGCCGGCTGAAGCCGAACCTTCCGTTGCTCGCCGCCGTCCGGGTGCACGAGACGTGCAACAACGGATGCGAGTATCGGGGAGAATAACGGGTCGATCCGGGATCGCCATGGCCGACGCCCGAAACATCGTGAAACAACTGGCCGACGATGCCGGGTTCGCGTTGTGCGGCGTGGCGCCGGCGGAGCCGAGCGACTATGTTGAAGAGCTGCGCCAGTGGCTCGCTGCGGGCAAGCAGGGTGAGATGCAGTATCTCGCCGAGCACTTCGACGTGCGTGTCGATCCGCGCGGGTTGCTGAGCGGGGCGAAGTCGGTCATCTGCGTGGCGGATCGTCTGCCGACGCCGATGCCAACGGAGCGGGTTCCCGACCGGGCGGGTCGTCTCGCCCGATACGTCCACGTCACCGACTACCACAAGGTGATCAAGAAGCGTTTGTTCACGATGGCCGACGCCATGCGGGATCGGTGGCCGGACGAGCGGTTCCGGGTATGCGTGGACACCGCTCCCATCCTCGAACGCGAGTACGCCATGCGTGCCGGCCTCGGATGGACGGGCAAGCACACGTTACTGCTGAATGCCCGACTCGGCTCGCACGTGATGCTCGGGGAGATCGTCACGACGCTCGAGGTCGGACGCGACGTGCCGGAGACGGATCACTGCGGCACCTGCCGGCGGTGCATCGAGGCGTGCCCGACGCACTGCATCACGCCCTACTCGGTCGACGCGTCGCGCTGCATCAGCTACCTGACCATCGAGCATCGCAGCGAGATCGCCCCGTCGCTGCACGAGGCGATGGGCGACTGGCTCTACGGCTGCGACGTGTGCCAGGCGGTTTGCCCCTTCGTGCGCAAGGCCGAGGCCGAGCGACCTGCGGCAATGCCCGCCGATTATGAATCGAAGCCGCACCATTTCGATCTGCTCACCGTGCTGAGCTGGCGGGAG
>CAYFQS010000402.1:0-3580 GCA_964345245.1 uncultured Planctomycetaceae bacterium
GGGGTTTTTCCATGCCCGCCCGGCCCTGCTTCAGCAAGCGCCCGGGGAGGTCGAACGCGGGGCCGCGATCCGGATCGCCCGGCGGCCAAACCCGCCATCCGAATCCCCGAATCAGATCTCAATGCCGGAATGCCCAATGCCCCCGGCGCATCTCACTTGGACGGGTCGTCGGCCATTCGGACATTGAGGCCTTCGGACTCCTGTTCGGATTTCGGGCTTCGGGTTTCCTCCGCTTTGCCCCTTTGCCGCCGAGCCGCTACGATTGACCGCACGAATTCCCTGGGAGACAACACCATGACCACGCAGGCCGAAACCCGTGTCGATATCGTTGCCGCGACCGATTCGAAGGTCGCCGACCTCATCACCGCCGAGCAGCAGCGTCAGGAACAGACGCTGGAGATGATCGCGAGCGAGAACCACACCTCGCCCGCCGTCATGGCCGCGGTCGGCTCCTGCCTGACCAACAAGTACGCCGAGGGCTATCCCGGCCGGCGGTACTACTCCGGCACCGGTTACTACGACGAAGTCGAACAGCTCGCCATCGACCGGGCGTGCGAGCTGTTCGGATGCAAGTTCGCCAACGTCCAGCCCCACAGCGGGGCGAACGCGAACCTCGCGGTCTTCCTCGCCCTGCTCGAACCGGGCGATACGTACCTGTCGGTCGTGCTCTCCGACGGCGGGCACCTGACGCACGGCTCGCCGGTCAACCTCTCCGGGAAGTGGTTCGACCCCGTGCACTACCCGCTGGTCTATGACGAAGATCGCGATGATTACGGCCACATCGACTACGACGCGGTCGAGCGGCTGGCCAAGGAACACTCGCCGAAGCTGATCATGTGCGGTTATTCGGCCTACCCGCGGGTGATCGATTTCAAGCGGTTCCGCGAGATCGCCGATTCGGTGGGCGCGACGCTCGTGGCGGACATCGCCCACATCGCCGGGCTCGTGGCCGCGGGCGTGCATCCCGACCCGTTCCCGCACTGCCACGTGGTGACCACGACGACGCACAAGACGCTGCGCGGGCCGCGCGGCGGGCTGGTGCTGACCAACGACGAGGAGCTGGCCAAGGGGATCAACAAGGCGGTGTTCCCCGGCAGCCAGGGCGGGCCGCTCATGCACGTGATCGCGGGCAAGGCGGTGTGCTTCGGCGAGGCCCTCCAGCCGGAGTTCAAGGCCTACGCCGAGCAGGTCGTCGCCAACGCCAGAGCCCTCGCCACGGAGCTGACCGACCGCGGGTATCACCTTTCGTCCGGCGGCACGGACAACCATCTGGTCCTGCTCGACCTTCGCCGCACGAACGAGCAGCTCACGGGCAAGGAGGCGGCGACCTGGCTGGAGCAGGCCGGGATCATCGCCAACATGAACACCGTGCCGCAGGAACAGCGCAGCCCGATGAAGACCAGCGGCATTCGCCTCGGCACGCCGGCCCTGACCACCCGCGGGTTCCAAGAGACCGACATGCCCGCGGTGGCCGACTTCATTGATCGGGCGCTGAAGAGCGGCGGCGAGGAGAAGCCCCTCGCCGCGATCCGCGAGGAGGTCAAGGCCACCGCCGCCCGCTTCCCGATGCCGCATTGACCGACCGCCGGCCCGCCTCGCTTCAGCGAGTGCGGGGGCGCGCCGTGGCCGCAAGTCCGCGCCTCGCTGAAGCGAGGGCGCGCCGATTACCTGGCGCCGCTTACCGTTTTTCGAGATGCACGAACATGGCGCCGAAGGTTTTGCCGCCGGCGGTGGTCACCGCGTCGACGCGGGTGTCGCCGGCGGGCAGTTCCGCGTCCGGAAACACGTGCGCCGTCGCCCCGGCGTCCAGTTCCGCCGTCCACGTCTGCTTGCCGATCATCAGTCGCAGGACGCACGGTTCGTCCCGCGGCGGCACGCGGACCTTCAGCGAGTAACCGCCCGCCGCGGCCACGGTGATCAGCCAGAACCCGTCGTGCTGCGGCTGGTTCCACTGATCCACGCCGGCCTTGATCCGCCAGTCGTTGCGGTTGAGCACGACCGGGTTCTCATGCACCGTCCCCACCACGATCCGCGGCGGGGCGTAGTTGTCCGGCCGCGTGCTCGAGACATCGTCGAACCACGCGTCGTACGCCGCCCGCATCGATTCGACCACCTCGGGATGCTCGCCGGCGACGTCCGTGGTCTCCCGCGGATCGGCGGGCACGTCGTACAGCTCTTCCGCGTGGTCCTCGTGGGTGCGGACGAGCTTGTACCGCTGGGCGATGGCGGTGAAGTTGCGATAGCGCACCGGTTCGTCGCCGCGATGCCACTGGTGGAATACGACGCGATCGGGCCAGTCGCCCGGCTCGATCTCGCCGGTGAGCAGCGGGGCGAGGTTGGCCCCGTCGATCTTCCGGTCGCCCGGCAACGTCGCCCCGCACAGGGCAGCGAAGGTCGGCATCACGTCGACGGGGTGGGCGATGCGGTCGATGTCCGCCCCGGCGGTGAACCGCCCCGGCCAGCGCCAGAAACTCGGCACCTTCAATCCGCCGTCGTAGGGCGAGCCCTTGCCCGCCCGCAGCTCGGCGTTGTAGCGAATCTCCCCGTTGATCGACGCCGACCCGCAAGGCCCGTGGTCCGAGGTGTACACCACGATCGTCTCGTCGGTCAGTCCGAGTGCATCGAGCTTCGCGAGCACCTTACCCACGTTGGCGTCGATGTTCTCGACCATCGCGTAGAGGCGGGCGAGCTTGTCCGGCAGGCCGAGCTCGAGATAGTGCCGGGCCATTTCGTCCCGCACGTCGAAGGGCGAGTGCGGGGCGTTGGTGGCGAAACAGGCGAAGAACGGCTCGTCGCGGTGGCGCTCGATGAAGTCCATCGTCGCGTCGCCGAAGATGTCGGTGCAGAAGCCCTGGAACTTCCTGAGCTGCCCGTTGTGCATCAGCTCGGGGTCGTCGTAGCCGTCGTCGCCGAGGTTGGCCGGCTGGCGCAACCCGCCGCCGTTGTGCATCAGCACTTCCTCGAAGCCCTGATCGATCGGCCGCGTCGGATAGCTGTCACCCAGGTGCCACTTGCCGAACAGCCCGGTGCGGTAGCCGGCGTCGCGCAGCATCTCGGCCAGCGTATACTCCTCCGGGTCCATCATCGATCGGCCGCAGTAGGTGTCGATCGCCCTGGTGCGGTAGGCGTAGCGCCCGCTCATCACCGACGCCCGGGCCGGGGTGCACAGCGGCCCGGAGTAGTAGCGCGTCAGGCGGGTCGACTGCTCACGCATCGCGTCGAGGTTCGGCGTGCGGGTGTAGGGATTCCCGTGCGCGGCGAGGTCGCCCCAGCACAGGTCGTCCATGACGATGAACACGATGTTCGGCCGTTTCGCGGGATCGCTCATCATGCCCGGACCATAGCCGAACTCCCGCACACAGGCCAACGCCGGCACCGACGGGCGTCCGACAGGATCGGTGACATCTCACGTGGACGAATTGACCGCCAAGACGCCGAGCAGCGCCGAGCTCGCCGGGAAAGACGGAGGCGACCTGTGTCACGCCGCGGCGGTGCGGCGACCCGGAGGCGTGCATGCGGGCTCGTCGCCAACCTCCGGCAGCTTCACCTTGTCGAAGTAATATTCAAACAGGTCCTTTGG
>CAYFQS010000403.1:0-3569 GCA_964345245.1 uncultured Planctomycetaceae bacterium
GCTCGCGCCACGCCGCCAGCGTGCGGTCGAGCACCACGACGAGTTCATACGCCCCGGCCGCCGCGGCGAGGCGGCGCTGGAGAATTTCCTGGCGCATCCGCTGCCATTGCGATTCGAGGTCGGCCAGCGTGATGCCCTGGCCCTTGCTGCGGTACAGGTTCTGCAGGGTGTCGTAGAGCTGCCTAGCGTCGGCTTCGGTCCCGCCGACGGTGCTGACCATGGCGGAGGCGGCGGCCATGGCGAAGTCCTCGTCTTTCGAGAGCACGCGCTGGAGCACCTCGCGGGTGGCGCCGACGTTCTTGGCCCACACTGAACGGTGGGGGCGACGCCCCGCGGCGACTTCCTCGGCGAACCAGCGAACGACGGCGGCGGGTTCGTTTCGCCGGTCACGGCCGCCCGGCTCCCGCAGCAGGCCGACGACGAGCGGCACGCCGCCCGTCTCCTCGGCGGTTTCGCCTCTCGCCTGGCGCCGGGGGTTGAACTCGGCTCGGCTGATGGCGGCCAGTTCCTCCGGGTCGATCGCGTACCACGCCTCGCCCACCGACTGCCGCTGATCGGGGCGCATGAGGTTCATCGCCTCGCCCAGGGCCCGCCCGCCGCGGCTGGCGAGGAACCGCACGGCCAGCGCCTGCCCCGGCCCGGCGCCCGCGGCGGCGAGCTGGGTCAGCGCGTTCTGTCGCAGGTCGTTGTTGGACTGTTCCTCGAGGAACCATACGGCCTCGACCGGGGTTGGACTCACGGACGTGGCGGCCTCGGCGATCGCCTGGTACGGCGACGGCTCGGGCGCCTGCTCGGCGGCTTCCTGCGGTTGGCGGGAGTGGGAGGACCGCGGGTCCCATTCGATCTTGAACTGCGGCAGCACGTCCCAGGCCAGCCCCTGAATCTCCGCGTTGTCATCCGTGAGGCGACCGATCAAGCCGTGCTCCGCGTTTTGGATCGGCAGCGAGTCGAGCGAACCGCGGCGGGCGGCGGAATGTCGCGACGGCCCGCCCATCCCCGGCGGGACCATGTCCGGGGGCATTCCGCCCGGATACCCGGCCGGCGGGGCGGCGGATGCCGCGGGACGGCTTTCCTGCTCCGCCGTGGGGGCGGGCTCGGCCTGCCGCTTGATATGCAGCAGCGTCGCCCGGGCGAGAGCGTGGTCGTCGCCGCCGAGCATCTGCCGGCTGAGCCAGGTGTTGGCGAGCTGTTCCTTCGACGCGGCGCGGCGGATGACGAAGGCGATCAGCGGCGGCCGATCGGCCTCGGGGGTGACCGACAGGTCCACCTCCGCGAGGGCTTCGACGAGCGCCGTGTTGCCGCCGCCGCCGCCCCGCACCGTCTCGCCGATCACGTCGAGCACGTCCTGGACCGCGATGTCGTGTTCATCGTTCCCGAGCAGGCGCTGCACGGCATCGGCGAGCCGGGCGTAGACCTCGGGGTCGACTTCCTGTCGAACGTTTCGCTGCTGCCTGAGCAGGCCCTTGAGGGCGGAGAAGGTGATCTGCGCGTCTTCATCCTGCAGCGCGGCGATGAGCAGCGGGCCGCTGTCGCCCGCGTTGGCGCCTTCGGCAAGGGCGCCGACCAGCAGCCGGCGCGTGCCGATGTCGGCGTTGGTGAGCAACATGCGGAACATCGTCGCCAGCGGGCCCCGCGGCTCGATCTTGTTCAGGTTCTGCTGGTCGGTGAGGATCACCGCGCCCGCGCGGCGCGAATAGGGGTGCGGGTCCTGCAGGATGCTGCCGAGCACCGCGGCCATCATCGCCTGGTTGGACTGACCGGAGACCATGCCCCGCATTCGCTCGAAAATCGGGAAGGGGATTTCCCACGGCAGCGGCGGCGGGCCGTCGATCTTCAGATCGCGGTAGAGTACCGACATGTCGAAAATCGCCCACAGGCGATGCGGCCTCCGGTCCGACAACTCTTTCGGGAGGTTCATCACCTCGCGGCGGGTTTCGTTGAACTCCTTGACCTTCCTGGCGTATTCGGCGCGCTCCTGCCTGATGCGGCGGCGGTAGTCGGCGGCCGACTCGTTGCCCGATCGCGGCGACCGCCGCGGCTGGTCCGGCTTCATCTCCCTCAGCTTCTCGCGGTTGAGCAGCAGGTGGTACATCGTGTTGCCGGTGACCGGCTCGGCGTTGGGCAGCACGCGGGCGAGTTCCCATTCCACCATCCCGTCGGGCTTGAGCGTCAGTTTCCGCGTGATCCGGGGAACCTTATTGGAGCGGTCGATTGTGGTTCGCCGGCCTCCCCGTGGAGCGAAGGTGATCCCCTCGCCGCCGGCGTACTTCTCCATCAACTCCTGTTGGGAAAGCTGCTCCGACGGCGGCGTCTCGCCGGGCTGCGCCTGCGACGGGGCCTGTCGTTCGAGCGGCGGCGGTTCCGCGACGTACCAGCCGAGGAACCGCCCGGCGCCCACCTTGATCGTCGAGTTGTCGAGCACGACCGGCTCGGTCACGTCCCGGACAATGACCGGAATCTGCACCAGCCGGCGGTCCGAAGTCGCCTCGAGCTTCCAGAACTGATCGGAGACGTTTTCGGACAGCACCCGCTGTTCCTTGAGCAGGGCCTGGATGTCCAGTTCGATGGGCGGCGGGGTTTCGTCCTGGGCCCTGGCGGCGGTGATGGCGAGTCCGAACACGAGGGCAAGGAAAAGACAACGGAGCGATCGGGGCATGCTCATGGCCTCCCTGGTCGGTGGAAATTGACGGTCGGCAGTCGCCTGGCCGGCTGCCGATTGGCTATTGTCGTCATCCTGGGATTCTACGCCAGTGCCCGGCGTGGGGATCGCTCGCGATGAAGATCAGGAAGGGCGAGATAAAAACAGCACCGTGCGGTGAAGCAACGGTGCTGGTGGGAAGAGAGAGAGACCCGGGTGTGCGTGCCGCGAACCTCTTCCTGTTCAACGGACGCCGTCTGGATTCAACTGCCACTGCTTGGCCGCTCTCAAGTATACGTCTCGGCTGCCTGCATGCAAGACAAAACTCGAAATCCTGCCGGGATTTCCGCGCGGCTACATGGGCTTGTCATCGATCGTCTGATCGTAGATGGCGAGCAATTTCGCCTTGTCGAAGATCATCTCCGCCCGCGTCAGGCCGACGATGTCGTATTCGGGTGTCAGTTCGATCGCGTCCACCGGGCACGCTTCCTCGCACATGCCACAGTAGATACAGCGAAGCTCGTCGATGTCGAACCGGACGGGGTATTTTTCCCGGTCCTCCCAGGGGGCTTCCGCCCCCTCGATGTGGATGCAGTTGGCCGGGCAAACGGTGGAGCACATAAAGCAGGCCACGCACTTGACCCGGCCGAGTTCGTCGCGATTCAGCCGATGAATGCCGCGGTAGTTGCCGCGGTAGAGTCCGCCGTCTTCGACCGGCTGGTTCTCCCGGCGTTCCTCGGGGTATTGCAGGGTCTTGGAGTACTTGCCCCGGCCGACCGATCCGAGAATGTGCTTGAGCGTCGTGCCCAGCCCCTTGAACACCTCGGGCAGGTAAGAACTCTCCATCGCCCCCATCGGGGGCATCTCGACGACGTATACGTCACTGTCGCGCATCGTGGATCGATCCTTTCGGGTTGAATGGTAGTCCCAT
>CAYFQS010000404.1:0-3563 GCA_964345245.1 uncultured Planctomycetaceae bacterium
ATTGCGGCATGCGCCCGCGTCATCGGTTCGGGCAGAACTTCCTGGTCGATCACAATAAGCTCGAGCAGATCGTCGAAGCGGCGGATGTGTCCGCGGATGATCTGATCCTCGAAGTCGGCCCCGGCACCGGAACCCTGACCGAGCGACTCCTGGAGGCCGGCGCCCACGTCGTGGCTGTGGAGGTCGACCGCGACCTGTGTGATGTCCTGCGCCATCGCCTCGGCGACCACGAGCGATTGACGCTCATCGAAGGCGACGTGCTCGCGGGCAAGCACGCGCTGAACCCAGCGGTGGTGGACGCAATCGCGGCGGGGGATAACCGCGGAGCCGCGGAGCCGCGGAGGGAAGAATGGAAGAGGGAGTTGGAAGAGGAGCCCCCCGAGTTCAAGCTGATCGCGAACCTGCCCTACAACATCGCGTCGCCGCTGCTGGCGATTCTCGCGGCGGACTATCCCACGATGTTCGCGGCCATCGTGATGATCCAGCGCGAGGTGGCCGAACGGATCACCGCCGCGCCGGGCGGTAAGGCGTACGGTTCCCTCGGCGTGCTCATCCAGGCGATGTGCCGCGTGGAGCGGATCATGACGCTGCCGCCCGGCTGCTTCTGGCCCCGGCCGAAGATCGACTCCGCGGTGATCCGGCTCACCCGCCGCGAGACGCCGCTCACCGACGACCCCGCCGGTCTGGCCGCCCTGCTGCAGCGGCTGTTCACGAAGCGGCGCAAGCAGATCGGCAGCATCCTCGGTCGCGAGACGGCGCTGCCTGACGGCGTCGATCCGAAGATGCGGCCCGAGCAGCTCAGCGTCGAGCAGCTCGTCGATCTTGCCCGCCGCTTTTCCTGTTGACCGCGAAGCCGCTACACTCGGGCAACTCGATGGAAGGAGCAATACATGGCGGACGTGAGCATCGGCATCATCGGCGGTTCGGGACTGGGCGAGGCCCTCGGCGGCGAGTCCGGCGAGCGCCACGTGATCGACACCCCCTTCGGGGCCACGAGCAGTCCCATCATTCAGACACAGTGGAAAGGCGTGGACGTGGCCATCATTCAGCGCCACGGCATCGGTCACACGCTCAATCCCTCGAAGGTGCCCTACCGGGCGAACATCTACGCCCTGAAATCGCTGGGCGTGACGCACATCATCGCCAGCGGCGCGGTCGGCTCGCTGCGGGAGGAGGTCGAGCCGGGCCACGTGGTGATCGCCGACCAGGTGATCGACAAGACGACGAAGCGGGCGAACACCTTCTACGAAGACGCCGCGGTGCACGTGGAGTTCGCCCGGCCGTTCTGTCCCGTGATGCGACAGTGGCTGCTCGCCGCGGCGGGGACGCTCGACGGCGTCGAAGCGCATGACGGCGGGACGTACGTGTGCATGGAAGGCCCGGCGTTTTCGACCGTGGCCGAGTCTCACATGCATCGCCAATGGGGCGGCGACCTGATCGGCATGACCTGCATGCCCGAGGCGAAGCTCGCCCGCGAGGCCGTGATCGCCTACGCCCTGATCGCCCTGCCCACCGACTACGATTGCTGGCGGCCGCACCCGCCCGACGTCACCGTCCAGGCCCTGCTCGAAGAGATCATGGGCAACCTGAAGAAGGCGACGGACAACTCGGTCGAGCTGATCAAGGCGGCCCTGTCCGACGTGGCGACCCTGGGTGAGAACGAGAGCCCCGCCCACGACGCCTTGCGACTCGGCATCTGGTCGGACAAGTCGAGGATTGACCCGCAGATCGTCCAGCGCCTCGACGTGCTGTGGGGCCGCTACTTCGAGTAAGCGAACGACTGTAAAGCCGGGTGGCGCGAAGTTTCCCGGGGGACTGAAGCTGTGGCCGGCGTCCGCCCCGGCGTGGCGATTTCAATCGCCATGAACGAGAGAATGGTCACCGTCTGCATCGGCCTCTGATCGGCGTGACATGGCGGTTGAAACCGCCACCCCGCAATGTCACGCCGACTTGTCTGCCGACCAATCTTCCGCTATTGCGTAGCCAACGGAGAACTGACATGAGCCAACCCAACATCATCTACATCCACTCCCACGACACCGGCCGGTACGTGCAGCCCTACGGCTACAACGTGCCCACGCCGAACATGCAGCAACTCGCCGAACAGGGCGTGCTGTTTCGGCAGGCGTTCAGCGCCTGCCCGACGTGCTCGCCGAGCCGGGCGTCGCTGCTCACCGGCCGCTACCCGCACTGCAACGGCATGGTCGGGCTCGCCCATCGCGGCTTCTCGCTGAACGATTACTCCCAGCACGTCACGCACGCGCTGCGCGACGCGGGCTACCGCTCGACGCTCATCGGCTTCCAGCACATCGCTCCGGGGAGCGAGGCGGAGAAGATCGGCTACGACGAGATCGCCGAGGTGCAGTCGGCGAAGGCCGAACACGTCGCCCCCGCCGCGGTGGATTTCCTCAACGACAAGCCGCGGGAGCCATTCTTCGTTTCCATCGGCATGACCGAGACGCACCGGGCCTTTCCCGAACCGGATGAATCGCTCGACGATCCGCGGTATCTGCGCCCGCCCGACCCCCTGCCCGACACGCCCGAGACGCGCTACGACATGGCCACGTACCGGGCCTGCGTGCGCCGGCTCGACGACGGCGTCGGGGCCGTGCTACAGACCCTCGACCAGACCGGCCTCGCCGAACGCACCCTCGTGATCTGCACCACCGACCACGGCATCCCCTTTCCCGCGATGAAGTGCCACCTCACCGATCACGGCACCGGCGTGATGCTCATCATGCGCGGCCCGGCGGACACCCCCTTCACCGGCGGGAAGGTCAACGACGCGATGATCTGCCAGGTCGATCTCTACCCCACGCTTTGCGAACTGCTCGACATCGATGTTCCCGACCACGTGCAGGGTACATCATTTCTGCCCGTACTCCGCGGCGAAACAGACGAGGTCAACGAACAGATCTACGGCGACCTGACGTATCACGCCTGCTACGAACCACAGCGGTCGGTGCGGACCAAGCGGTACAAGTACATCCGCCGCTTCATCGACCGTACGTCGCCGATCCTGCCGAATTGCGATGCGAGCCCGAGCAAGGATGTGTGGATGGAAGCCGGCTGGCGGGAGCGGAAGCTGCCGCGGGAGATGCTCTACGACCTGACGTTCGATCCGCATGAGCGGGAGAACCTGATCGACCTCCCGGAGTACGCCGACATCGCCGCCGACATGCGTCAGCGCCTGGAAACGTGGATGCGCGACACCGCCGACCCGCTGCTCGAAGGCGATTACCCGGCCCCCGAGTCCGCCCGCGTCAACGACCCGGACGAGACCGACGCCCACGGCAAGCTCAAGCCGGCGTGACGGTGACGCATGCATCACTCTTCGGCTCTCAAGGAAAACGCTTGGCGAGAGGATTTGGACCGACTGACAAACCCTCGGTTCATGTAACGCTCGATCGCCGGTGACCAGGAGCGCGGCTCGCCCCAGCTTGCTTCGTCCCACGAAACGGACGACGACCAAACCGCGCACCAGCCCAACACCTGGTGATGCGGCCGTAGTCCCCGGCGCGTCCGCTCCCTCGGCGCGGCCCGGTTCACCGGGCCGCACCCAC
>CAYFQS010000405.1:0-3549 GCA_964345245.1 uncultured Planctomycetaceae bacterium
TGGTCCGAGCACTGCGTGCACAAGACGCTCAAGAGCCGCATCCGGTATGCCGCACCCGACGACGGTCATGCCTCCGCGTGGGCCGACCGCCCCGGTCACGCGCTCGAGGCCGACGGGTCGCTGGTGATCGACAACCTGCTGCGCAGCACCATCGCGGCGGCGACCAACGAACTTCGCGACGACGGCGTGGACTGGTGCATCAGCGTCTTCGTCGACAACGCCGGGATCATCGAGTTCGACGCCGACCACGCGGCGACCTTCAAGGTCGAGACGCACAACCACCCCTCGGCGATTGAGCCCTACGGCGGGGCGGCGACGGGCATCGGCGGGGTCATCCGCGACACCATGGGCTGCGGCCTTTGCGCCAAGCCCATCGCGAACACCGACGTGTTCTGCGTCGCCTTCCCGGATCACTATTCGTACACCGAGCGTGCCGACGGCGACGCCGCCCCGCTGCCCAAAGGCGTGCTGCATCCGCGGCGGATTCTCAAGCAGATCGTGGCCGGCGTCCGCGACTACGGCAATCGGATGGGCATCCCCACCGTCAACGGCACGGTGTCCTTCGATGATCGCTACCTCGGCAACCCGCTCGTCTTCGCCGGCAGCGTCGGGCTGATTCCGCGGGGCATGTGCTTCGGCGACCCGAAGTCGGGCGATCGGATCATCGTGCTCGGCGGGCGCACCGGCCGGGACGGCATCCACGGGGCGACGTTCAGCTCCGCCGAGCTCACCGACACCCACGCCGACGAGTTCTCCCACGCGGTGCAGATCGGCAACGCGATCACCGAGAAGAAGATGCTCGACGTGATCCTGCAGGCCCGGGACCACGGCGGGGGACCGCTGTTCACCGCCATCACCGACTGCGGGGCGGGCGGGTTCTCCTCCGCGGTGGGCGAGATGGGCGAACAGCTCGGGGCGTTCGTGCAGCTCGAGAACGCCCCGCTCAAGTACGAGGGACTGAGCTACACCGAAATCTGGATCAGCGAAGCCCAGGAGCGGATGGTCCTCGCCGTGCCGCCGGCCAACGTCGCCGCCCTGACCGCCATCGCGGAGGCGGAGAACGTCGAGTGGTGCGACCTCGGGCACTACGGCACGGACGACGCCGAGCTGGTGCTGACCTACGCGGGTGAGCAAGTCGGCCGCATGTCGATGGCGTTCCTGCATGACGGGATTCCGCAACCGACGCGTCGCGCCGAGTGGACGCCGCCACGGGCGAAGCCCAAGACCGAGCCCGAGCAGCCGGCCTTCGACGAGCTGCTGCTGAAACTGCTGGGGCACCCCAACATCGCGTCGAAGCACTGGATCGTGCGGCAGTACGATCACGAGGTGCAGGGCGGCAGCGCGGTGAAGCCGCTGATGGGCCGCTCGCAGAGCGCCCCGGCGGATGCGGCGGTGATCCGCCCGAAGCTCAGCAGTCAGCGCGGCCTTGCCGTGAGCTGCGGGCTCGCCACTCCGCTGGGCGATGTCGATCCCTACTGGATGACGCTCGCGGCAATCGACGAGGCGGTGCGGAACGCCGTGTGCGCCGGGGCCCGTGCGGAGCGTATCGCAATCCTCGACAACTTCTGCTGGCCGAACTGCGAGAAGCCGGAGAACCTTGGCGCCCTCGTCCGGGCCGCCGAGGCCTGCTACGACGGGGCGAAGGCCTACCGCACGCCGTTCATCTCCGGCAAGGACTCGCTGAACAACGAATTCAGGACCGAATCGGGCCAGACCATCGCGATTCCGCCGACGCTGCTGATCAGCGCCGTGGGCGTCGTGGACGACGTGAGCCGATGCATGACCATGGACGCCAGGCAGCCGGGCGGCGTGCTGATCCAGATCGGGCAGACGGACGACCGGCTCGGCGGGTCGCACGTGGCGGCGGTCGGCGGGTTCGAGGCGGGCGACCTGCCGCGGGTCGACCTTCTCGCCGCCCCGAAGCGCATGGCCGTTATCGCCCGGCTCATCGCGGACCGACTCGTCCGGGCGGCCCATGACTGCAGCGAAGGCGGCCTGCTTCTCGCCGCGGCGGAGATGGCCTTCGCCGGCGGCCACGGGGTCGAGATCGATCTCGGCCAGGCGCCCGCCGCCGACCACGCGAGTCCGCTCGCCCGGGCCTTCGCCGAGACGCCCAGCCGGGTGATCATTGAAGTCGACCCGGGCGACGTGGACGCCGTGGCCGAGACGCTGCGGAATGCCGACGTGCCTTTCGCCGAGGTCGGCCGCGTCAGCGAGCGCGGCCGCCTGATCGTCACCGCCGCCGGGCGGACCGTGATCGACCTGCCGATTGATCAGCTCCGCGAGACCTGGCGGAAGCCGCTGGACTGGTGAGCAACGCGACTGCCCGGACGGCGCGTCCGTCGGATCGGGCATGGCGGTTGAAACCGCCACGCCGGAGCGTTACCCCTCCGATTCATCGTCGGACGACACGGATCGGGCGATGCGATCGGCGAAGTAGTAGATGCGTTTGAGGTTCTCCGCGACGTCGGTTTCGAGGCGGTAGGTTTGGACACGGGCGGGGGCATCGGCGATCAGCCGCTGCCGCTGGTGCTCGGCGAGTGCCTCGGCCATCTCGTCGATCCGCGGCTTCATCGCCACGACCTCCCCGGCGAGGGCCGGATCCTCCCGCCTCAGACCCTTGACCGCGGTTTCCACCGCGTCGGTGACCGACCGGTGGAAGCCGGCGAGCATCTCGACCGTGGGCTGACTGGGTTCGAGCCCGGCGTCGAGGCGCAGCCGGCCCTGGGCGATGAGGTTCGTCTCCACGATGTTGCCGATGTGCTCGAGTGCGTTGGCGGCGTCCATCAGGCGTTGAACTTCGTCCAGGCGCTCGGCGAGCGTGACCCGTTCGCTGACCTGGCCGAGATACCGGATGATGGGGCCGTGCAGATTATCGACATCCTGGTGGAGGCGGTGCACGGCGTCGAGTTCGACTTCGTCGCCGCGCAGAGCGGCGGCGAGAATCCGGCGCACCGCGCGATGGGCGATCCGGCCCATCCGGCCGATTTCGCGGCGGGTGGCGACGAGGGCCAGCGCGGGCGTGGCGAGCAGGTTCTCGTCGAGGTGTTGCGGTTGGATGTTTCGCGGCCCGACGTGCACCACCGGGCGATCCGGCAGGACGCGATGCAACCAGCGACCGAGCGGCCCGGCGAACCAGATGAGTACCACCGTGTTGGCCACGTTGAAGATCGTGTGGGCGTTGGCGATCTGCCGGGGGGCGTCGGCGGCGAGGCGCTCGGCGCCGGTCAGGCCCTGCGAACTCGGCGAGAGCCAGGCGGCCATCGCCGCGAGCTGGTCGATCAGCCCCACCCACAGCAACACGCCGGCCAGATTGAACGCCACGTGCACCCCGGCGGCGCGCACCGCTTCGCGCGGCCTGCCGATCGAGGCGAGCACGGCGGTCACGCAGGTGCCCAGGTTGGCCCCGAGGGCCAGCGCGATCCCCGCGGGCAGCGTGATCAGTCCCTGCTGGGCGAGGGCGATGACAATGCCTGTCGTGGCCGAGGAGGATTGGACCACGGCGGTGAACGCCGCCCCAACGAGGATGCCGAGCAGCGGATTGGCGAG
>CAYFQS010000406.1:0-3531 GCA_964345245.1 uncultured Planctomycetaceae bacterium
GGGATAACCTCATCGCCTGTTTCCGGGAAGCGCATCACTCCACCAGCTTGATCCGCATCGGGACTTCACAGTGGGGACAGACGGTGGTCATGCTGCGCTGGGAGAGATCGATCCAGGTGAGCGGTCCGTCGTTGAGCGCTTCGCGGGCGGCGTGAACGCAGAACCCGGCGGGCAGGTCCGGGCCGAAGGGATAGCGAATGCCCGCGGCGCACTTGGCCGGGCAATCCGGCCCGGGATCCTCCAGCAGTTCGACCGTCCACTGGGGCACGCCGGTGTAATCGCGGTGGTGGCGGCGCGGCGAATCCTCGGCGCTCAGGGCGATCAGATCCTGCTCGTCCTCGAGGGCGCGCCGGGCGAGTTCCGTCGCCCCCGTGGCGTCCTCGGGCACATCCGAGGCAATGCGCCAGGTGTCGAGCTTGAGCAGGTGGCCCTGAACTTCGTCGCAAAGCCGCTCCGCCTCGCCGGAGACGGGGTACACGCCGGTCATCTGCTGCACGAGCAGCTCGCTCGTGCAGCGCAGGTCCACGCTTTCCGGTTTCATGGGCAGGACGAGTTCCAGCGCCCGCAGGAGAGCGCGATAGGCGGCGACTTCGACCAGCGGCACGGGGCCGAGGAAGTAGCCGGCCTGATGAACCGGACGGGCGGCGGCCGCGTCGACCACCACCAGTCCACAGGACGCGGGCTGCTGCGCACCCTCGCACCGGCTGTCGATATGGATCACCAGATCGTTGGGCATTACGGGCAGAACGCGGGGGCAACCTCACGGATCATTTCATGCCCATCGCCTCGAGCGTTTCCGCCTCGATGTAGAGGATGCGGGTGCAACTCGGGCAGCGAACGAGTTCGTCCTTGCTGATCCCGGGGTTGATGTTTTGGAGGGGCAACTGAATATAACAACCGCCGCAACTGTACTCCATGCGGCGGTGATCGTCGGCCTGAATGGATGCCAGGGCTTCGCCGTCCATCGAGTCGGCCAGTCGCTCGAAGACGGCGAGCGCTTCCGGCGGGACTTGCGAACCCGCCTCCTCGCGTTCGGCGTTGAGTTCGGCCAAGCGGTCTCCGACCTCCGCCTCCCGGGCCGCGAGTTCGCGGTCCGCCACCTCCTTCAGTTTCTGCTGCTCGTCGATCTTGTCCTGAAGCTCGTCGACCTGCTTCTTCAACTCCTCCGCCCGGTTCATCTGCTCCAACGCCTGCTCTTCGAGCTTGCCCTTGTCGGCTTTGAATGTGTTGACCTCAAGCAGAAAAGCCGAGTATTCCTTGTTCGTCTTGGCGTTGTTCATCTGCTCGCGCAGGCGGCCGATCTTCTCATCAAGGCCGCCCACCTGTTCCTCGAGCAGCGCCGCCTCGGCCCGGGCGTGCTGAAGCTGATCGCGCAGGTCCGACTGGCTCTGCTGCAGTTGATCAATCCGCGTCTCGCGCAGGTTCACCTGTCGCTGGGCGACGTCCAGCCGGCTCTGCAGGCCCCGAACCTGCTGATCGACCAGATAGAGTTTCTTCAACGATTCATGCAATGCCATCGCGCGTTCTCCGATTCGGCGTAAGTCTGTCAGGATATCGCCAACCGGGTCGCGTGTCGATGTGGCGAGATCCTTATGGCGACTCGCTTTGTTCGCCCTGGTGCGAGGCCGGGGGCAACTGCTCCAACGGGCGCAGCACCCGCTCTCGAAAGGCCTTGCGACCCACGGTGTACTGCGGGTTGCCCGCCGCGTGGGAATACTTCTCGGAAATCGTCTGCTGAATCCTGCCCAGCCGGGTTTCGGGGTGCGGGTGGGTCTGCAGCCACTCAATCCCCCCGCTGCTTTGGTCGGCGAGAATCTGCATCACGCCGACCATGCCGTTGGGATCGTACCCGGCCTCGACCATGTAGCGAAGCCCGAGCAGGTCGGATTCGTTCTCCTGTCCTCTGCTGTAGCTGAGCATGTACACCGTGCCGCCGAGTTGGGCCCCCACGCCGAGCACGCGCAGCCAGTCTTCCTCGGAAAGCTGCGCCGCCACGCCGAACGCCGTAGTCACCAGCGACACCCCGAGCGCCTGGGCCATGCGATCGTTGACGTGCCGGCCGGTGACGTGTCCGATCTCGTGGCCGAGCACGGCGGCGAGTTGAGATTCGTTCTCCATCTTTTCCATCAGCCCGCGGGTGATGAATACCTTCCCACCGGGCAGGGCGAAGGCGTTGACGACAGCGGCGTCGACCGCGTGGAAGCTCCAGGGCAGGTCCCGCCGCTCGCTGAGTGACGCCAGCCGCTGTCCGATGTCGGACACGTAGCGGGTGACCGTCTCATCGGGGATCGGGCCACCGTAAGATTGCCTGAACTCCGGCTCGGCGTCTTCGCCCAGGGCGATTTCCCGGTCCTCGCCCAGCACGATGAACTGCGATCGACCGGTGGCCGGATTCGTCTGACAGCCGCTCATCGGCCCGAAGCACCCGAGCAGCAGCACGAACAGGGCAGTCGCACTCAAACGTCGCCGGAAGGTGTGGCTCATCGAATCACTCCGCAGATTCGTGCGATACATGGTATGCCGATGCACCGGCTCGAGGCGACGGGTATGTCCACGCCCGGCGTCGACCTCGCTATCATCCGAGCATGACGCGACCGACGCAACCGCCCGATGCCTCGGACACGTGGAACGAGCCGCAGCTCGCCGACCCGCATCGCGTGCCGGACAAGGCCGCGCGGGTGCGGCGGATGTTCGCCGCCATCGCCGACAGCTACGACCTGAACAACCGGGTGCATTCGCTCTGGCGCGACCAGGTTTGGCGGCGCCGCGTCGTCGCCTTGTGCGAGGTGCAGGGCAATGACGTGGTCGTCGACGTGGCGTGCGGGACGGGCGATCTCGCGCTCGCCTTCGCCGGCGCCGCGCCGCGCCGCGTGGTCGGCATCGATTTCACCCACCCGATGCTGACCGCGGCGGACCGGAAGCGCGGCGATCACCGTGATCCCTGCCCGGTGGATTTCATCACCGGCGACGCGACGCGGCTGCCTCTGGCCGAGAAGTCGGCCGACGTGGCGTCCATCGCCTTCGGCATCCGCAACGTGGTCGACCCGGCGCTGGCGGCGGCGGAGTTCCACCGCGTGCTGCGTCCCGGGGGCCGGGCGGCGATTCTCGAATTCTCGCTGCCGACCAATCCGGCGCTGCGGGCGATGTACCAGTTCTACTTCAGCCGCATCATGCCCGTCACCGCGACGCTGCTGAGCGGCGACCGCAGCGGGGCGTATCGCTACCTGCCGCGATCGGTCAACACCTTTCTGGACCGCTCGGCCATGGTCGAGATGCTGGAGACGGCGGGCTTCGTGGACGTGAGGGCGACGGCGCTGACGTTCGGGATCGCCGTTGCGTACGTCGGGTTGAAGCGCGGCTGAGGCGAGGAGGGCGCCGTCAGGCCGATGGTTATCGGACCGCCCCACCCTCGGTCGGCCGAGGCGCCGGCGAGTCGACGATGGCCGCAACCTGCTGCGGCAACTGCTTTTGCACATCAGCACGCAGCGGAGGGACAAGCCGGGAGGGTGGATTTTGTGATGGATTTTAATC
>CAYFQS010000407.1:0-3516 GCA_964345245.1 uncultured Planctomycetaceae bacterium
GGGGCGGTTTCGGGGTGAAGACGCGGACGCAGTTGCGGCCGGACTCCTTCGCCGCATACACCGCCTGGTCGGCGGCCTTGAGGAGTTGCTCCGGCCGGTTGAAGAAACGCACCCCGTCGTAGGTCGCCACCCCGATGCTGACCGTCACGCTCAGGGTCAATCCCTCGCCGGCGTCAATCGCCGTGGCCTCGATGCGCTGGCGCAGGCGCTCGGCGAACTGGGCCGCCGACTTCCGGGTGGTGTTCGGCATGACCAGTGCGAATTCCTCGCCCCCGTACCGGGCCGCGAGCCCCTGATCGCCCGTCTCCTTGGTGAGCGTGTGAGCGAGCGAGACCAGCACCTGGTCGCCGGCGAGGTGGCCGTACGTGTCGTTGAAGTCCTTGAACTTGTCGGCGTCCATGAAGATCACGGACAGCGGCCGGGTCTGTTTGCCGGCCTGCTCGAACTGGGTGCGGATGTACTCGTTGAAGCAGCCGCGATTCGCGGCGCCGGTGAGCGAGTCGGTGGTCGCCCGCTCCTGCAACTGGCGGTTCTGCGCCTCGAGTTCCGTGGCGTTCTTCTGCGTTTCAAGCGATAACTCGAGCAGGGCCTCGTTGGCCTGGGCGAGAATCTGCCCGACGTCGTTGGCGGGCCCGGCGTCGAGGTCGAAGAGCTGGGCCATCTCCTTCGTCGCTTCCTGGGTTGCGGCAAGGGTCTGGGCCGCGGCGTCCTGGTTCATCTGGAACCACTCGTCGCTCCTGGCGAGGTAGCTTTCGACGGCGGCCTCGGCGTGGTCGCCCAGGAACGCCTCCGCCGCCGTGGCCCCCAGCGCCACCGTGCGGGTCATGGCCCGCAGTTTCTTCGGGGCGGATTCCGGGTCGGCGTGGTAGCGGATCGGCGCGACGAGGATCGGCGGCAGGTTCCACTTCTCGGCCAGGGCCGCGCCCACCTCCGGGTGCGGCAGGTCGAGGGCCTCGGCTTCGATCTCGTGCAGTTGATCGTGGGTCGGGGCCTGCTCGAACACGTCGACGTACTGCGCCCCGAGGGTCTGCATCATCGCCATCACGCCGAGGTCCTGCAGCAGGCCGGCGAGGAAGGCCTCCTCGTGCTCGAGCATGTTCAGATCGCGGGCGACCGTGCGGGCGCCCACCGCCGCGAACACGCTGCGTTTCCAGAACTCCGAAAGGTCCAGCTCGTCACCGGCCGAATTCCGCAGGGACCCGACGAGGGTGAACCCGAGGGCGAGGGTTTTGACGCTGTTGAGCCCGAGGATGACCAGGGCGTGGCTGATGGTGCTCACGGACTTGCTCAGTCCGTAGTAGCTGCTGTTGACGGTGCGGAGGATCTTGCTCGAAAGGGCGGGGTCGTTGCTGATGGTCTCGGCGATCTGTTTGAAGTTGATGTCCTTCTGCCGCGCGAGTTCGAGGACTTCCAGCGCGATGGTCGGCAGACTGGGAAGCCGAGGGCAATTGATGACCTGGTCGAGCAATTCACGATTCATAGAGGCCGCCTTACCGCTGCTCTGCCCGGAGGCGCGAGAGTCACCGCGCCACACCTTTACCGTTCGTTCCCTGACCCGTGTGTCGGGCCTCAACTTGGCTATCGTCTTGCGGGTTTTCCCACTTAACTGACCGCGAAAGCACAATCGCCGCCGAAGACAGGGAAGTATGTGGAGTAAGCTACGTGGAACCGCGTAGTGCGTCCGATAAAATCTTCGTCCACCGGGCAGGTCGGGCCGTCGTGCCGGCGGCATCCCGCGCCTCATCATGAGAAATTTCCGTGGGCCGGAGCGGAGACGGCGGCGGGCCTGCACGCTTGGGCCCACCGGCGGATCAGGTCCTCGATTCCCCCTCGCTCATCTGTTCGATAAAACGGTTCGCCTCGCTGATCGAGGCCTCCATGTCCTCGATCAACCGCCGCACGTTCGTTCGCAGCGTTTCGCCGACCTCTTCCAGCGACGCGACCGCCCGTGCGTTGAGATTGTGTTTCAGGAACAGCACGTGATCTCGAAAGGCGTCGAGGACGGGGTCCATTTTCGCCGCCGCCCGGCGCATGGCCTCCACCATGCGGTCGTACTGCCGCCGGGTCGTCCGCAGCGTCCGCTCGCTGCTGCGGCGGAACTCATCGCTCGTGTACTCATCCAGTTCCTTCTCCCATTCGGCGAACAGTGCCTCGCCCACGTTGTTGACGCTGCGGATGCGCCCGCGGACGTCCGCGGCCGCGTCCTCGCTGGCTTCGAGTTCGTCGCGAAGCCGGCGATACTTCGCCTCCAGCTCTCCGCCGTCGTAATCGATCAGAGCGCTGAATTGATCGAGGGCGTCGCGGAACTGCTGCTTGGCCTGCTGCTGATCGTCGCGGGCGTCCTCGACACGATTGACCAGGATTTCCCGCTTGTGCGTGCCGAGCATCTCCATCGCGCCGTAGTAGGCGTTGCCGCATCCGCCGAGCATCGTCGCGGCGAGCGCCAGCCCCATGGCGGCAATCCACTTCTCACGCATGGTGGTCTCCTTTCCCACACTGGATCGACCGGATCAACACGAACGGACCAGCAGCTTGCGATTGATGCGGCGCTGCGCGATGAGCGGCTCGATCTGGTGGAGGAACTTGCGGGCCGCGGGAATGTAGCCCCGCGTGGGTTCGATGTCCGGATGCTGCTCGCACCAGTAGGCGTTGAACCGCTCCATGAGCACTTCACGAACGTACTTGGCGGTCATGCTCGCCAGGGCCGCGGGCAGGTGGTTGGCGTCGGCCCGGACGGCGAAGACGACGGTCATGCGCCGCTCGCCCGCGGCGAGATGGTAGCGGGCCAGCCGCTTGCCCTCTTCCCAGGCCCGGGTGATTTTCGCTTCGGGGAACAGCAACTGAATCATGTTCAGGTAGGCCTGCCGTCCGCCCTGCTGATCGACGACCACGAAGGGCCGCTCACGGCCGTGCTCGCGCCAGATCGTGTCCAGATGCTTGCCGATGAAGGCCCATTCGCAGCGGGCCTTGGAACGCGTGGCGTCGACGATGCGGTTGAAGCGGTCTTCGTAGACCACGGCGGTGTTGACGTCGATCAGTTGGACCTGCTGCTTGACCGCGGACCGTTCGAGGGCCTTGGCGCTCAGGGCGATCTGGGCCGAGGGATGGGCCAGGGGCAGGGCGGGCCCGCCGTCGGCCGCGGCGTACCAGAGCATCTCGGAGTGCCGGCTCTCGTCGTCGATCGCCACCGCTTCAAGCAGTTCGTCCACGCTGGTCGGCTGATGGTTGAGGGTGTAGAGGAAGCTGAGCACGCCGCGCTCGAGCAGGTCGATGCCCCTGGCCGGGGTGTAGAGCTTCTTGGAATCGTCGACGGCGACGCGGCGACGCTTGTCGGTGGGCTTCCGGCACACCCCGCCGCGCAGCACCGACCAGAGCGACGGCGGGTCGCGGTCGGCCTCGCCGGCCGGACCGTCGAGTCGGAAAACGGCGCGCGCGAGCAGGAGCGGCCCGAACATCGGGCCGTCCCCCGCCTCGTCGATCCCGGCGTAGATTCTGCCCATCACCGTCGATGCTATC
>CAYFQS010000408.1:0-3461 GCA_964345245.1 uncultured Planctomycetaceae bacterium
GGGCGATGGGAAGGTTCCGGGAGCCGAGGGGCGCATTTTCATCTCAATCGGCGCAACCGATCGCCGCCGGCGTTCGTCGCTTCGTTGGACCAGCCGCTCCCATCCGCAATCACATCTTCGCCGGGCCACGGGAGAAGTGTTCCTCGAAGCCCGCCACGAAGACGCGAGGTTGTTCGCTGAAGGGGCGGATTACGAACGCGGCGTGTTCATGGCGGGGCGGAGCGGGGGTGTTTGCATCTCGCGGCGGCTGGTGTGTACTGCCTGGTGGGCTTCGGTGGCGGACTCGCGCCGCGCCACCCCACCCCCGGCCCGCTCCAATCCACTGCGTTTGTTACCGATTCGGCGGATTGTGCATTCGTGATTTGATCAGTCCCTTTTCGTGATGGAGGTTCAGAATCCGAACCCACACAAGTCCGTCGGCCGCCTCGTCTCCAGAGACATCAATGCGAGCAAGAGAAACCCCACGCCATCGACGGCCTCGTAAAGCGGCGTCGTGGGGTAGCCGCGGAACATGCCGTTTTCCCAGAGACTCGCTACCGCCTCGTCGGCCAGGCCGCGGGCGTCTTTCAGGTACCGCGGCTGGTCCAACTCCCGGCCCGCCCGGGCCAGGAAATGGATGCATCGGCCGTAGTTCTCCGCATAGGACCACGTTCCGGCGCGGCTCGGCCGGTGTCGAACCACGTCGGTCGCCCACCGTTGGGCGTGATCCCGCCAGACGGAATCGCCGGTCAGGCGGTAAAAGGTCAGGCACGCCTCGGCCGTCGACATCGGGTAATCGTGCGTCGGCCACTGATCCGTATTCCAGGGCTCCGCATACGTCCGCGGCCAGTACCCCGGTTTCTCGGGGATCGTCGGCTCGCCCGTCTCAAGGTTCACCTGCCCGAAGTAGCGCCCCGAGTCGGGATCGAAAGCATGATTCAGATACGCCTCGACCGCCGATGCGGCCATGTCGCGCAACGCCGGGTCGCCGGTGTAATCGGCGGCCCGCAGCAGGCACTGCGCCCACAAGCCGATCTCGCTGGTAGATACCCGCGAATCCCAGCGGCCGTGGTCCGGCTCGTTCGGCGTCAGGCCCGTGCGGCGATGGCGGTGGGCGAAGCTGTAACCCGCCACCCGCCGGGCCGTCGCCGCCAACTCGCCGTCGCCGGTCTTTCCCGCCAGCCACGCCGATGATTCACACAGAATGCCGCCGGCTTCCAGAAACGCATGATCCTTCTTACGATCATCGTGACGGTTGAAGCCGCCGTTGGCCGGGTCGTAAAGGTGGCGCTCCGTCATCACTCGGATGTACGTTTCGGTTTCCGCCGCCGCCCGCCGCCAGAACACCTCCCACGCCGGCGTGATCGGCCGCAATTCGTGATAACCGTTGTGAAACGAGACCACCTCCTGCTCGAACACGTCGTAATATTGATGATTGCCCCACTGAAACAGCCCATCGTTGCTCACGCAACGGCTCAGAAACGCGTCCAGATACCCATCGGCCGCCTCGGCGTATTGCGAATCGCCGGTCATGTCAGACAACACATACGCCGCGACCACTTGGGGTTGGTCCCAGTACAGCGTGCTGCCCGACGGCGCCCCGATCAGCCGATACACCCGCTGGGGTGTGTGCGGAATGTTCGGCCGCCGCCCGGTCCGCACGTCCACGACGCTCGGCCAGAAATCGCCGCCGGGTTCCGCGGCGGCGGCGGCGATCAATCCCTGCAGGTGGCTTTGGCACTGGCGAAGGTAGCTTTGCATGGGTTGACCGTTCCCTCACCGGCCGGCGACGTTATCATTCGCCGGTTCCGGCCTCGTCCGACTGACAGGAAACTGATTCGATGTCTGCCGGGGGCAGAGGCGCCTGCTCTGCGAAGCAGCGTTTCGCGGCGCAGCACGATTCAGCGGGTGAGGGGGGCAGGGAAGACATGGCAACGAGGTTGGTCCGCCCCAGTCCCCGTCTCCGCCCTCGTGCCACAAATCGGCCTCCGAAAATCGGCCTCCGAAACTGACATGCGGTCAACGCCGTTCCCCATCCGAACCCCGCTTCGGCCCGCTGGAACCGGCTGCTTAGCCCGGAGACCATCCCCGAGCCGTTCCCGGATTCGACACAGACACTATGGTGCCCGATTCCGCACGGGTCAACAGTGACCGGCGGACCGGCCGATCTCTGCCGTGATCTGAACGGTCAGTCCTGCCGGACCTGCCGCGGCGCATCGCCGGCATCAATCCGTTCGGATAGTTCGTCCTTGGGCTGTTCGACCGTACGCTGAAGGCTGGCCATCCGTGGCCTGCTGGACGGGTGTTGTTTGCTCAACCACATCGCCGCAGGAGGCCACGCGATGCGCAAGATGTCATAAACTGCTTTTTGTCAATTGTTGATGGGCGTTGATGCCCCTGGCTTGATGGCGTTCGTGCCCACGCCTTTTTTGCCCCGGGGCGTTGAGTTGTCTGATTGAAGCGTATGCCATAAAGAGATGCCGCGCCACGGCGGCGCGCGTTGCCTCGCCGACCATCCCGCCAACGCCCATCGCACATGCTGATTGTGAAATGTGAAATCCGGGATTCCCGCCCGGCCTTCGTTGGCCGCTCGCACCAGCGGACGCACTCGTGCTCACGCCGCATTAGCTTCTGCCTCACAACATATCATCTCCACGTACCACCCCGTCGCCGGGTGGACCGGCACCCGGCACCCGGCGCTGCCCGGTTTACCGGGCCGCACCTACGATGCCGCGACTCATGCATCTCGACCAATCCGCTGCAACTTCCCATCGTGCCGACCGGCCCTCGCGCCGGCTCAGCAGGGTGATGCTGGGGCGGCGAAGCCCGCCACGCAGACGCCGCCAGGCGCCGCGACGTCGCATGACCCGAACGCGGCATCCGCAACCGTCCGCCCATTGAATGACCCATCCGTCACCGTGACCCCGCTATTCCTTCGGCCGCGGCCCGCCCGCCCCGCGGCATCACCGACCTGACGCACTACCCCGGCACCCCCGCATCACAATAAATCATCCTGACACCTTTTCTGGTCTCGGCGTTTGGTGATCAGCAGTACGCCGAGACCGAGCAGCGCCACCGTGCCCGGCTCGGGGATGGTGAACAGCGCGACGTCGTTGCCATCGCCCGCCGCGTAGGTGATATAAAGATCCAGCGGCCCGAACGTGCCCACCAGGTCGCCCTCGCCCAGGCCGACGAACGCCCCGGTCCGCACGCCGCCGATGGTCAGGATGTCGAAAGTCTGATTCGCCCCGAGCATGAACGGCTCGAGCAGCACTACGTCCACCGCGACGTTGGTCAGCGTCAGATCCTCGGCAACGTTGATCCGGTCGTGCTCAAGCCCGGGGATCAGCCCGGCCAGCTCGATCTCGATCGTGGCGTCGGTCACGGTGTAGTCGCCGGCCATATTGCTGATGCCCGGCGACTGGCCCGGGGCGAGCGTGCCGCCGGTCTGTACGAGGTCGCCGAGGAGCTGGTCGACGCTC
>CAYFQS010000409.1:0-3453 GCA_964345245.1 uncultured Planctomycetaceae bacterium
CCCGGCTGAGGCACTGGCCCGTGACGTAAAACGTGCTGTTGCCGGAGTTCGTGCCAAGCTGCGCGCCGAGGTCTTCAAGCCGGCGGGAGATCTCGTCGGCGGTCCGCCCCGCCGCGCCCTTGATCATCATCGACGCCATCGCGTTGGCCACGCCCTCCCGCCCGGCTTCGTCGGCAAGCAGACCCCCGAGGTGGTACCACTGCATGGCCACGACGGGCAGGCGGGGATTGCGCTGGAGCAGCACGCGGAGCCCGTTGGCCAGCGTGTGCATCTCAATCGGCCCGACCTCCCCCGCCTCCCGCGCCTCCGCCGGCGCCTCGAGCTCCTGCATGCGGTCGATGAGGGCCGCATTATCCAGCTCCACCTCCTTGTGCGCCAGCTCCGCCGCCTGCTCCGATTCCGCGGGACGCTGCAGCTTCGCCGGCGGGCCGGTCAGCGGCATCAGCTTCGCCCGGACCATCCGGTCGGCCTGGAGGAACTTCCTCGCCGCCGCCTTCAGCTCGTCGCTCGTGATCGACTGAATCTCCCGGGCGTACCGCGTGAGATAGTCCGGGTCGCCCATCTGGAGGATGTCTTGGGCGAGGCGGGATGCGGCCGACTGGGCGGTCTGTGCATCGTACATCACGTAGGCGAGCGTCTTGCGCTTCGCCCGCTCCAGCTCCTCTTCGCCGACGCCCTCGTTCTGGATTTGCTCGATCTGCTCGAGCATGACCTGCCGCACCTCGTCGATGCGCTGCTCGGTCTGCTGTTCGAAGTCGGCCAGCAGTTCGGCGAGCTGCTGCCGCTGATCGTCGGTGAGTTCCGCGTCGTTCGAGGACGCGAGGCCGAGCAGTCGCATCAGTTCCGGAGACCGGCTGACGTTAAGCACCGCGTCGACGCCGAAGAACCCCGCGCCCCACGCGAAGCTGGCGTTGTAGGCCTGGATCGACGTGGCCAGCCGCCGCTTATCGCGGACGATCTGGACCAGCGGGCTCAGCTCGCTCTGCCCGAGCACCTGGGCGAGCAGGTCGAGCTCGTAGTCGCCCGGGTCGGCGAGTTGCGTGCCCGGCCACATGAACCGCACCCGCGGCCGGTCGATGCTCGCCTCGCCCGCCACCTCGCGGACCCGCGGCGTCCGGCCCTCGATCGGCAGGGTCAACTCCGGCAGCGAACCCGGGGCCACGTCCGCCCACAGCGACGAAATCCGCTCCAGCACCGCCTGCTTGTCCACGTCGCCCGAGACGACGAAGACCATGTTGTTCGGCACGTACATGCGGCGGTAGAAGGCGTAAATCTCATCCCGGCTGATGTCGAGGAACTCATCGAGATACCCGATCGTCGGATGCCGCGCGGGATGGGCGAGATAGCGGGCCTGCTGCGTGAGCTTCCAGAACACCCGCCCGGGGTCGCCCTGGCCCATCGAAAACTCGCTCTGGATCACGTCCCGCTCACGCTGGTATTCATCCTCCGTGATCTTCGCGTTCCGCATCCAGTCGGTGAGCAGGTCGATGGCGGTGGCGGTGTGCTCCGAGGTGGTGTTGATGTAGTAGCGGACGGTGTCGAGTCCGGTGGCCGCGTTGGTCTGCGCGCCCATCTGGCCGAGCATGAAATTCGACTCGGACTCCGGGCGGGTGGTGGTCGTCCCGCCGCTGAGCAGGTGTTCGAGAAAGTGGCTGAGCCCGGCCCCGACGTGCTCCTGTTCGTACACCGACCCGGTCTTGATCCACACCTGTACGCTGACCACGGGCGCGGTGTGAATCTCCTGCACCGCGACGATCATGCGATTCGGCAGTCGGGCGACCAGCCGGTCCGAGCGTTCATCCATGACGCGATACTCCGGCACCGCAGCCGACGCCGCGGCCGCCAACATCAGGCAGATCAGGGGGGTTCTGAGCATGGGCGTTGTTCCTTCGGGCAGACATCTATCCCGGAAGTATAGAGAAAGAAACCCGCTGGCGTGAAACCCGCAATCCGAAACTCGAAATCCGAATCAATGCCCGAATGTCCCAATGCGGTAACGACGGGCGATCGCGTCGTGACGCGGGCAAGGGGATGGGCCGTACGGGCAGGAGGATGCCATTCAAGTTTTGGATTTCGAGTTTTGAGTTTTTCAAAGTATCATCGTCGATTCACCAACCAGGCCCCTGATCCGAAAGGTTTCCCATGCCCGTGAAGATTCTCGACTACGGCTCGCTTCCCGACGGACGTAAGGTCGAACTCTATCGACTGACCAATGCCCGGGGAATGACCGCCGAGGTGCTTACGTACGGGGCGCATCTGGTCTCGCTGGCCGCGCCGGATCGAGATGGCGAGATGGGCGATGTAACGCTCGGCTTTGCCGACCTCGACGGCTGGCGCGCCGGGACGGCCTATCTCGGGGCGACGGTCGGGCGGTTCGCCAATCGCATCGCCGGGGCGAAGTTCGAACTCGACGGCAAGACGTACCAGCTCGCGGCCAACGAGCCGCCCAACCACCTGCACGGCGGCGAGATCGGGTTCAACAAGCGGCTCTGGAACGCGCGACCCGTCGAGCAGCCGGGCGAGGCCGGCGTCGAACTGACCTGCACCAGCCCCGACGGTGAGGAGGGCTACCCCGGCACGCTCGAAACGTCGGTCGTCTACACCCTCACCGATGACAACGAGCTGCGCATCACCTTCAGCGCAACCACCGACAAGCCCACCATCGTCAATCTCGTGCATCACACGTACTGGAATCTGTCGGGCGATCCGTCGACCGACACGCTGGACCACGAACTGGTGCTGCACGCGGAGCGTTATCTGCCCGTGGACGAGCAGTCGATTCCGACCGGCGATCTCGACCCGGTGGAGGGGACGGCGATGGACTTCCGCGACGCCCATACGATCGGGCAACGGATCGCCGAGGTCCCCGGAACTCACGGAACCCGCGCACGTGGCTACGATCACTGCTGGGTGTTGCGGGGGCCGACGGGCGGCGGGCTCCTGCCCGCCGCCGAGGCCCACGACCCGAAGACCGGACGGGTCATGGAACTGCTCACCGACCAGCCGGGCGTGCAGTTCTACGCCGGACTGTTTCTCGACGGCTCGATCGCGGGCAAGCGCGGCGTGACGTACCACAAGCACGCGGGCTTCTGCCTGGAAACCGAGAACTTTCCCGACTCCCCGAACAAGCCGCAGTTCCCCTCGCCCGTCCTCCGCCCCGGCGACATCTACACGCACACGATGGTCCACCGCTTCAGCGCGAGATAGGACGTAGCGTTCGCCCGGCATCCCCGTTGCTCCCCGGCGGTGATTTCCTCGGCGTGGAACGGGATTTGCCCTCACCCCGGGCATGCATGACGGGCCACGCTTCCGCCCCCCGGCGCGGCCCGGTTCACGGGGCCGCACTCACGACGCCCCATCCGATGCATCTCGACCGACCCGCTGGAATTCCCCGTTTGCCGACCGCCTCACGCCGCCCCGGTAGGGTGGGCAAGCGAACTCCACTCGCGCAGC
>CAYFQS010000410.1:0-3449 GCA_964345245.1 uncultured Planctomycetaceae bacterium
CCCGGGTCCCATCACCGCCCAGCGAGGGGGCGCCGCTTCAACCGCCGTGCGTGCTTCCCCATACGCTCCCGCCACGGGTGAGGTCGGTTCGGCCGGCGTGAAATCGGGCCGGCGTCAGCCGAACGCCCGCTTCGCCACCGCCGGCAACGCTACCGCCGACGGATAGGCCAGCGACCAGTCCACGTCGTTCGTGAAGGGCGTGGGCTCGGGGTTCACCTCCACCGTCCGCGCTCCGGCCGCCATCGCGACCTGAATGTATCCGGCCGCGGGAAAGACCGTCGCGCTGGTGCCGATGCTCAGCAGCAGGTCGCATTCTTCGCAGGCGTGGTCGGCGGCGGCGAGGGCCTCGGTCGGCAGCATCTCGCCGAACCAGACCACCGCCGGCCGCAGGAGCCCGCCCGATTCCGACCGGGGGGGATACCGCTCCATCGCCGGGCCGGTGATCTGCCGCTCCTCGCCGGTCTCGGTGCAGCGCCAGACCGTGATCGAGCCGTGCAGTTCCACGACCTCGCGGCTGCCCGCGCGATGGTGCAGCCGGTCGATATTCTGCGTGACGACGGTGAACGTGCCGCCGCGGTCCACGATCCGCCGCTCCATCTCGGCCAGCGCGACGTGCCCCGGATTCGGCTCGCGGGCGAGGATGTCCAGCCGCCGCTGATCGTACCAGCGGCTGACGTTCTCCGGATCGCGATAGAACGCCTCGGGCGTGGCGAGGTCCTCGGGATTGTGATGGGCCCAGAGTCCGGTGAACGCATCGCGGAACGTCGGGATGCCGCTCTCGGCCGAAACGCCCGCCCCGGTGAAGGCGACCACACGCTCGGCGCTTCGCAGTGCGTCGATCAGAGATTCGGGAATTTCGATCTCATTCATGCCAGGTCTTCAGGACGAGGAATCTCGAGCAGATGTTCGGCGGTGAGCGGATCGGGCACGTCGTCGAGCGGGATCGCCCGGTCGATGGCGTACGGCCCGACGCGGGTGCGGCGAAGGGCGGTGAGGTGCCCGCCCGTCCCGAGCCGCCGGCCGATGTCCCGGGCGAGGGCGCGGATGTACGTGCCCTTGCCACAGGTCACGATGAGTTGAAGCTCGGGCCAGGCGTAGCCGACGATCTCGATGCGGTCGATCCGCACCGGACGCGGGGCGGTGGCGGCGGGGCGGCCCGTGCGGGCGAGCTTGTAGGCCCGCTCGCCGCCGATCTTGACGGCGCTGAACGCCGGCGGTGTCTGCTGGATGACGCCTTCAAATTCGACCACCGCGGCGCTCACGGCATCACCCGTCGGCGGTGAATCGACGTGCACCGGCTCGGGCCGGCCCTCGGCGTCGTCCGTATTCGTGAATGCCGAGAGGTCGACCGTCGCTTCATACACTTTCGTGGTGTCCATCAACACGTTGACCGCCTTGGTCGCCCGGCCGAGACAGCAGACCAGCACCCCGGTGGCCAGGGGATCGAGGGTGCCGGCGTGGCCGGTCTTCGCCTGCCCCGCCCGGCGGCGAACCACGCGCACCACGCCCATCGACGAGACGCCGAGCGGCTTGTCGACCACCAGCACGCCGTGAAGCGTCGTGTTCTGATACCGCACGCGATTCGCCCTTTACACGAAACGTCCGGATACTAGGATAGTGCAGTGTCCGGAAAATGCAGCGCCCCCCCGGGTGCGACGACGAGTTGCACCATGGGTGAGAATCAAGCCGTGGAGCGGTGTCCGAGCGGCTGAAGGAACGCGACTGGAAATCGCGTGTACACCTCGTGTGTACCGTGGGTTCGAATCCCACCCGCTCCGTTTCGTGAGGCCCTGGCGACAGGGCCTCTTGTCTGCGCAGCGGGGCCGCGTTTATGTACCGGTCGGTTCCTCGGGGTTCTGCTCGGCGAGCATGGCCTGACGCACGAGGTCGGCCAGACTCTCCGCCTCCGTCTTGGCCATGATGTTCGCCCGGTGCACTTCCACCGTGCGGTCGCTCAAGCCGAACTCTTCAGCGATCTGCTTGTTTGTCCGCCCGGTCACCACAAGGTGCATGACTTCCCGTTCGCGTGGGGTCAGCCGGCCGAGGCGACGTCGCGCGTCGACCTGCCGCTCCTGCTGCGACCGCCGGCGGCCATCCTGCTCCACCGCCTGCTGCACTCGGTCCAGCAACTCCTGATCGTTAAAGGGCTTCTCGATGAAGTCCACCGCGCCGGCTTTCATCGCGCGCACGGCCATGGCCACGTCGCCGTAGCCCGTGATCACGAGCACCGGCATGTCGCAGTCCATGCTGCGCAGCCGCTCCTGCAGGTCCAGGCCGCTCATGCCCGGCATTCGAACGTCCAGCAGCAGACACCCCTGCCGGTGGTCGTCAAAGGCCTCCAGAAAGGCCCCCGCGGAATCGAAAGCTCTCGCGTCCAACCCCACCGAGTCCAGCAACCAAGTTAATGACTCGCGCATGGCGGCATCGTCGTCAACAACATACACGACGGGCTTTTGTGTCATCCCGGCGCTCCTTTTTACTTCATGCCCCCCTTGGTGATGCTGAGCTGGCTGGTGTGAGCAGTTTCCCCAATGACCCTACTCAAGTCAAGGCATAATACAACTTTAACGTAGATAAATCTGCAAAATATGCCCCGCGCGGTCCTCCAACTTTACCGGTATGGTAGCGTGCTGCTGATGGCGGGGTCTGTTCACGTCGCGGGGGTATCGCTAGGATGCCGGCCTTTCGCTGTGAAACGAGGCGGACTCCATGCTGCAAGTGATTCACGAACCTCCGTTTGCCGAATCTACCTGGCCGGCGCACTGGGTGTGGGCCGAGCATCCGGGCAGCGATTTCGAAGCCGTGCTCTTCGCCTGCCCTTTCGAGGGGCCCTCGGGCGGTGGTCCCATGCGCGTGCATGTCTCCGCCGACCAGCGCTACAAACTCTATCTCGACGGCGAACTGGTCGGCCTCGGCCCCGCCCGGGGCGATCTGAACAACTGGTATTTCGAGACCTACGACCTGCACCCGGAGGGTGAGGGTGAACACGTGCTTGCCGTGGTGGTCTGGCACAACCGCGACGATCCGCCGGTGGCGCAGATGAGCGTGCGGCCGGGTTTCCTCGTGGCGCCGGGTAACGACGCCGCCGAATCCCTCGCCACGGCCGGGATGTGGCGATACCGTCGCCTCGACATCCGCCCGATCGGTCGGCCGTACTGCCTCGTCGGCCGGGGCCATGCCGTCGCCGGGTTGACGCAAGCCGATCTGATGCCGGACGCCGATGCGTTCGATCAACGGTTCCGCCCGGTCGCGACGGTCTGCCAGGCCCAGGACGCCGGCAATGTGTTCGGCGGGTTGCCGTGGCACCTGCGGCCGCGGGCCATCGACGCCCTGGAAGCCGAGCCGGGCTCGCTCGGCACCGCCCGCCGGGTTGATGGCCGCGAGGCCGCGGTGTCGCTCGAACAGGTCAACGGTTCTGCCCGGTCGCGACGGTCTGCCAGGCCCAGGAC
>CAYFQS010000411.1:0-3435 GCA_964345245.1 uncultured Planctomycetaceae bacterium
GTGGGCTTCGCCGACTCAGCACCACCCTACCTTCAGCCATCCCCGTGCCTTCACGCTGACTCAAACGAAGCACCTTGGGAGGCCACGAACCCCCGGCACGCCCGAGCTTCCAATCCGCGGAGCGAGGTTCAGCCGCGTTCCAGTCGGGCCTCGCATACCGATGATGCGTTTCCTGCATGGTGGGCTTCGCCGACTCAGCGCCACCCTACCGCCAGCCATCCCCGTGCCTTCACGCTGACTCAAACGAAGCACGTTGGGAGGCCACGAGACTGCTGAGTCCCGCGGCTCGCGCCGGGGGCTATCGGATGCGTGCGTCCGGTCTGGAAGCGGCGGTTACTCGATCGCCGCGTCGGTGGTCGGGTCGGTCTGCGGCTCGCGGGCCTTCATCAGCTCGATCACCCGGTCGGTGATCTCCACCGTGGGGTCGACGTACATCACCGCCTCGCTCTTGACGAACACGACCTTGAGGTTCTGCTCGCCGGCGATGCGCTCGATGAACGGCTGGGCCTCATCGCGGAACTCGCGGATCAGGTTCATGCGGGCAGCGGTGGTCTGGCGATTGGCTTCGGCCGCGGCCTGCTGCAGCCGCTGATTCGCCTGCAACGTCATGCGGGCGAGCTGCTGCTGCTCTTCCTCGCTCATCTCCTCGCCGTACTCGTCCTTCTTCTGCTCGATCTGGGTCTGGAACTGGTTCTTGGCCGACTCGATCTGGCCTCGAAGCTGTTCCTGGGTGCTCTGGAGCTTCTGGGCGATGACCTGGTCGCGGCCGAGCGCCTTGGCCACGGCGTCGAGGTCCACCACGCCGATCTGGCTGCCCACCGGCGTGGGATTCGACTGGCCCACCGAATCCTTGCAGGCGGCGGCGGTGATCACGACGGCGGATACGATCAGGATGCTGGTCAATCTCATCATTACACGGGCTCCTGTTGCCACTGGGGGTTTTCGCGATTGCTCTCGACAGACCCTCGTAGAATAACCGCTGTGGGGACATTGGCCAACCCGTCGGCGCGATCGATTCGACATCGTCCTTCGGATTCGCGACGATACGGCGGAGATCACGCAACACCCGGAGCACCGCCATGGCCGACGTGAGGATCTACCACACCCCGCGCTGCTCGAAGAGCCGAGCCGCGCTGAAGCTGCTGCGGGTGCGCGGCATCGAGCCGATCGACCTGATCCGTCGCCGGGAATCGCCCTTCAAGCAACTCGGCTTGAAGGACAAGGCCGACGACCGCAACGCCCTCATCGCGGCGATGGTCGAGCATCCGATCCTGATCGAGCGGCCGATCGTGGTCCGCGGCGGCAAGGCGCGGCTCAGCCGGCCCCCGGAGCAGGTGCTCGAAATTCTGTGATCGTCCCGGCCGACCGATCCACCTGATCCACGGCATTCACGTCCCGTCATCGGGGTCGCATCGATGGCCGCGAAAGGCAAGACGAATCAACGGATTCCGCTCGACCGGTGGCTGGCGAACCGTCATCGGCGGGGGCGGATCGCGCTCGGCGTCGTGGTGGTCGGCGTCGGGCTGATGCTGCTCGTGCGTGTCGTCGTCGGCCCGGCCGGCGACTGGCGGCAGTACGACCGCCACACGTGCCGCGTCACTGAAATCGGCAACGCCATGACGCTCGCCCTCGACGAGCCGCGCACGACGGCGCGCCTGCTCGGCGTCGAACCGGCGCCGGACGCGGCCGGCGAAGCGCGACGCCACGTCGAGCAGGCGATCGCCGGGCGACCGGTGATGCTCGTGCTCGGCGGGCCGAACTCGCGCGATCGTGCCGGAAACCTGCTCGCCTATGTCTACACCGCCGACGGCGAGATGCTGAACGCCTCGCTGATCGCCGCGGGTCTCGCCACCGCGGCCAACACGCCCGACCACGATCTTTTCGACTGGTTAGAGCGTACAGAGGGCCAGGCCCGCGTACGCCGGCGCGGCATCTGGGCCGAATCCGAGTCGCCGTAGCGAACGTGAACCGCCGAGACGCCGAGCAAGCCAGAGGGAGTGACAGGCCGTGTTGAAAGCCACGGGGCACGACTGCCCCGGGCGCAGGCGGCCCCCACCTGATCCTGCTCTTTGCCCCTCCGGCTGCCTTCGCCTGCGTCTCCGCGGCGAGCCCGGATTCCCGGTTGGACGAACACACCGAACCGCGTATACTGCTCATCGAGCCAAAGGGAGCGCAAGTCTTGATTGCATCGAAGCGAGACCCATTCGACGAGCGTCGCCGGCGGATGATCGCCGAGACCAGCGCCTGGCTGACCTGGGCAATGTCGAGCGGTCAGGCGCTGCCCCGGATTCCCCGCCGCCGGGTCGGGCTCGGCGGGTTCAGGGACATCCTCCAGCGCCCCGGAGCTCGGGCGGCGGTGTATCACTGGTGGTCGCGCACGTTGTCGTTCGTGGAATCCATTCACGCCGACTGATCCGTTCTCTTTTCGGGAGGTCACCGAACCATGAAGATTGAATCACAGATCGACTCGCGCTGGGTATGGCGGCCGCTGCTGATCGCCGTGTTGTTGTTCGGCTGGGGGGTCTACTCCCTCTACGACGGCTTCGTCGCCTACCCGGCTCACAACGAGCAGATCGCGAAGTTCAAGGAATTCGAGCAAGCCGGCAACCTCAAAGAGTGGCCCGACTACGCCCGCGAGCGGGGCTGGTCCGAAGAAAAGCCCGCCGCCGCCTACTCCTCGACCGACATCATCACGCAGTACATCATGGCCGGCATCTGCATCCCACTCGGGCTGATCGTGCTCGGCTATGTGGGCCTGCACGTGCCCAACAAGCCCTACGCCGACGATAACGCTTTCGGCGGCTGGGGCGGGCGGGATATTCCCTACGACGCGGTCACCGAGATCAACAAGAGCCGGTGGGACAACAAGAACATCGCGGTGGTCAAGTACGACAAGAACGGATCGACCGGCGGCGTGACGATCGACGCATGGAAGTACCGCGACGGCGACAAGGTCCTCGCCGAGATCGAGCGCCAGACCGGCCGCGGCACCGTCCTCGAAGAAGATCAGGCCCCCATCGAAGGCCCGGACGAAGAACGCGGCGAGTGAACCGCCGCGGCGGCGCGCCGCTTCAGCCGGGCCCCGCGGTCCGCAGTCTGCCCGGTGGGCCGCGCGCGTCGAACTCGCTTTCACACCCTGCCCGGATACCCGGCTCCGGTCCGGCTTGCGGACGCGTGGCGGCCGGCGGTCGCGGCATCTTCTTACCGCTCGGATTCCATCGACTGCAACTGCGAGCGCTCGGCATGCTGGACGCGGTCGACGGCGGCGGCGATCTGATCCGTGCTCAGCCCCTCGCCGAGGCGGAGAAACTCGCCGCGTTGCCGCTCGCTGCGCAAGAGATGGCGGGCGACGAGGGCGATGCGCTCACGGGCCGAAGCGTCGAGCTTCGTCGGCGCCTCGGCCCCGGCCGCGTCGGCGAGCCGGCCGGCGAGCCA
>CAYFQS010000412.1:0-3433 GCA_964345245.1 uncultured Planctomycetaceae bacterium
GCGGCGATGCTCGTCGCGATCGCGGCGAGCCCGGCGCTCGCCGGCGGCGGGATGGGAAGCAACAAGGAACTCTACGTCGTGCCCAAACCGGGCGACGTGACCATCGACGGCAAGCTCGACGACTGGGACCTGTCCGGCATCGTCGACTTCTACGTGGCCCCGGAGACGCGGGAAACGCAGAGCGCCCGGATCGCGATGATGTACGACGACGAAGCGGTGTACATCGGCGGGGGGGTGCGGGACAGCTCGCCGATGATGAACCGCCACGATCCGATGACCAAGCCCTCGCGGGCGTGGGACGCTGACGTGTGCCAGATCTTCTTCGGGCTGGACCCCGATGAAGAGCAGCCGCTTCCGTACAGCAGCTTCAAGGCCGAGCATAAACACGTCTCGCCGGTGGCGACGATGATGCTCTGGTACTTCACCGACCGGCAGGAGCCGTCGCTGGCGATGTTCCGGGGCATGGGTTTCACCAAGGCCCTGCGCCCGGACCTGCACGAGAACGGGCATGTGCCGGACGAGCACTTCGACGCGGCGTACCGCAAGGGCGAAGACGGACTCGGCTACACCTTCGAGTACCGGATTCCATGGGACACCCTGGCGGTGGAGCGGACGCCCGAGGCCGGCGATACCCTCGCCGCGGCCATGGCCGTGTTCTGGGGCCGACCGGACGGGCTGAAGACGGCGGGCGGGTCGGCCTGGGCGTGGAACGTCATGGCCACCCCGGGCTTTCCCTACCAGTCCTCGGGCGTCTGGGGGACGTGGAAGTTCCAGCCCGAAGGCGACATTCCCCGCGAGTGGGTCGTGGGCGACCTGCCGCCCGAGCAGCCCCTGCCGCTGACCTTCCGGTACGAACTGCCGCGGGAGGGGGAGACCACGATCCAGCTCTTCGATGAGAACAACGAATCGGTGCGGATCCTCGTGGCCCAGCAGCGCCGGCCGGAGGGCGTGAACACCGAGCGGTGGGACGGTCTGGACAAGGACGGCGAGCCGCTGCCGGCCGGGGACTACCGCTGGCGCGGGCTGGTGCACGACCCGATCAAAATGGAGTACCGCTTCAGCGTCCATAACTCCGGCAACCCGCCCTATCCGACGGATGACAACACCGGCGGCTGGGGCGCCGACCACGGCGAACCGACCGTCACCCTCGCGATCGACGGCGGGATGATCCTCGCCTGGGGCACGACCGAGTATGGTTGGGGGATCATCCGCACCGACCTCGACGGGCAGAAGAAGTGGGGCTCGAAGCGGACGGCGAAGTACCTGGCCAGTGACGGCGAGCGGCTGTTCGTGGCCGGGGGGCACGGCTGGTCCGCCGCGGCCGGCGGCGTGAGCGTCCTCGAACTCGATACGTCTCGGGCGCTGAACTTCCAGCCCGGCCTCGAAACGCTGCAAGCCCCCGAGGGTGAAGGTAGCGCCAAGGTCACCGGCCTGGCCTGCGACGGCGAGAAAATCTACGTCGCCTACGCCGGCCGCGATGTGATCGGCGTGTACGATCTCAAGGGGAACCTGGTCGAACAGTGGCGGGTCGACGCCCCCGGCCGAATCGACCTCCGCCCCGGCGGCGGGCTGGTCGCCCTCAGCGGCAATCGCGTGGTCGTCGTGGACGACGGCGAGGTCGGCCCGCTGATCGACGAGCTCGACGCGCCGCGCGGCCTGGCGGTCTCCGACGACGGCGAGATCTTCATCGCCCAGGCCGGCGACCTCCAGCAGGTCCGCGTGTTCAACACCGACGGCGAGCAGGTCCGCACGATCGGCAAGGCCGGCGGCCGACCCGCCAAGGGCGCCTACGACCCGACCGGCATGTACGAGCCCGGCGGGATGGACATCGACGACCGCGGCCGACTCTGGGTCGCCGAAACCACCGACTTTCCCAAGCGCATCAGCGTCTGGGACACCGAGACCGGCGAGAACGTGGAGGAGTACTTCGGCTCTTCGGGGTACTTCGCCTACGGGCACATCGACCCCGCCCGGCCGAACGAAATCCTCGCCCATAACGTGCTCTGGGGCATCGACTGGGAGACCTACGAGACGCGGCCGCTGACCACGGTCTGGCGGAAGACGGCGCCGGACATGATCGGCCCGATCGGCCCGAGCGGCTACGTCAGCCGCCCGAAGATGCTCACCGCGGAGAACGACCACCAGTACATGTACGGCCGGGCGAGGCCGAACAACATCGTGATGCGTCGCGAAGGCGATCTGTTCAAGCCCTTCCTCGCCGTGCTCCGCAATTATCCGGGCAAGATGCTCGACCGCGAACCCACCGAGGCGCAGAAGGGCCCGCAGCTCTGGCAGGACGCCAACGACGACCAGCGCGTGCAGGCGGGGGAACTGACGGCGATGGGCGGCGGGCGGACGTTCCGGAAGGTCGAAGTCACTCTCGCTGACAACCTCGACCTTTACATCAGCTCGGGCCATCGACTGAAGCCGGTGCGGATCACCGACGCCGGCCAGCCGATCTATGACTTCGCCCGGATCGAAGATTCCCCGGTCGGTCGGGCGCCGGAAGCGAACGGGTTTGTCTACCGCGGCTACGGCTCGCCGGTCATCGACCAGCGCCGGCCCAATGGCGAGGTGATGTGGCGATACAGCGGCATCACCATGTGGAAGCGGGCGCTGGGCATGGGCACCGTGGGTCCGGGCAAGCTGTGGGGCAGCACCGGCCTGCTCGGCGGGGCGGGGAACTACGTCGGCTACATGACCTACTTCGGCGTCAATCACCTGTTCCACACCAGCGGCGCCTACGTCGCCGCCCTGCTCAAGGACGGGCGGACGACGCTCGGCCGCGGGGCCTACGAGGGCCAGCCCGAAGGCCAGGGCGGCAGCTTCGTCAAGCTCAACCTCGACGGAGAGGATCGCTACTTCGTGATCCACGGCGGGCAGGACAGCCGCGTCTGGGAAGTACTCGGACTCGACACCGTGCAGGTGATCTCCGGCGGGACGTACGCGCACACGCCGGAGGCGGTCGCCACCGCCCGCGAGGCCCTCGCGGAATGGAAGGCGGCGATGGCCGGGGCGGCTGAGCTGACCATCGTCCGAGGCCGGGATAACCTCGACGACGCCCCGGCAGTCTCCGGATCAGTTGATGAGAATCGCAAGTTCGACGCCCGCGTGGCGGTGGATGATCGGAAGCTGTACGTGCGGTACGACGTGACGACGAAACACCCGCTGACCAACGCCACGCCGGAGGATCAGATCATGTTCCGCGGCGGGAACTGCCTGGACCTGCAGATCGCGACGAACCCGGAGGCCGATCCGGACCGGGAGATGCCGGCGCCGGGCGACGTGCGGGTGCTGGTCACGCGGAAGCAGGGCGAGCCGTTCGCGATGGTCTACCGGCCGAAGGTCGCCGGGTTCGACGGCGAGCCGATCGTCCTCCGCTCGCCCACGGGCACCGAACCGTTTGATCGCATCCGGCCGACCGACCGGGTCA
>CAYFQS010000413.1:0-3423 GCA_964345245.1 uncultured Planctomycetaceae bacterium
CTTCCGCCAGCAGTGCCGCGACGGTGTCCGGTTCGATCGCCCGCAATCGAACCCTCCATATCGTAGACGCTTCGGGGACCAGACGTGAGAACGCCGCCCACGCTTCCACAGTCGTCATCGACCGTTTCGCCTTAACATCCGCATGGAAGGCCGACCGCGCCCGCCGAGCAAAGTGGCTGACCTGACGCCCCTTGTCTCGCGTGCTCAGCCGATCCTTCCGCTCATCGTCCGAAAGGTTCCGTGCCATCGAGGCCCCGTGATCGAACGTCGGGGCGAGCGCGAGATGCCGGCCATCCCACAAAGCCGCCCAGTTCTCGTGGTGACGGTCCGGGTTGGCGATCCATGCGTCCAGCATGATGTAGCCAACGAAGACATCCAGCGCCGACTCGATCCTCTCCGGCATCCCCGCCGTCCATCGTTCCGTCGGCGGTTTCAATAGACGCACGACCTCTGCCACCGCATTCACCGTGTGCGCCCGTACCTTGTACTTCCGCCCTTCCTCTGCCGGGTAGCTCGGATCGACCGCCAACATCAACTGATTCCCAAGTGCAAGCGAGACCGGAGGCGGAGCGCACGTCTCGCAAACAACACCCGGCTTCTTCTCGTCGGATTCAAGGGCCAGCTCGTAATGCACGTGCGGCAGTCCCAGCAGCCGGCACAACTCGCACGCGATCTTCTCCGCCCAGTCCTCGCCCGTCCCGCGCTCCTCGGCCTTGAACAGCATCCGCCGTCCGTCCGGCCCCGTGTACCAGAACTTGCGCTTGGTGCCCATCGGCTCCAACGCCTCGGCACGACGGGAATCAACCTGGACAACGGTAAACATCGCTACCCGAACTCCCCGACAATGGAAGCGTCGGGCACCTCCGGGTTGATCCGCCCCATCGCCTCGCGCAGCCGCCGAGTGAGCACCACCTGTGCGTAGTCCTGGCGTTCCGGCGCTTCGCCGTCGGGCGCGATGACCGGCCCGTGGATGTACTCGTATCCCAGCTCGCGGAAGTAATCGCCGGTCACGATCTCAATCTGGGCTTCGTCGAGGTAGGCAGGCATGACGGCTCCTCTCGCATCGTTATCTGACTGGCCCAACCCCGGCCACATCGTAAAGAATGCAAGGCGTTATATTGCATGGGTTTATGCCCTCGCCCGGAGAATGCCTCTTGACAACGCCGTCGTGACGGTACGAATCCTTTCGACTCAAGCCACGCACTGTGACGCCCGATCTCTCGTAGTAATGATGACTTGTTCTCTGCCAGTGGCAGTAGAACCTATAAAGGCCCCCGCTGAGCCAGCCTGGCAAATCAGCGGTTTTTTTATGCCCATTTCGGACCTCTCCGTATCTGCTGGATGGTGGACGGCCGCCCTCGCCGCGGCGGGGTATCCGCCACGTGGGCCGTGACGAACACGGCTCTGCTGGGGTTCCGCAGAGCAATCACGACCACGTAATCACCGTTGACGATCGTGACCCGTCGGCTTGAGTCGTACCGCTTCCGCTTCTTGTCCCACCCAACATAGCGCTCGCTCTGCGAATCCTGAAGCGCCGCCTTGATCCAGTCCAGGCGTTGGGCCCGCTTCCACGAGAAGCAATCCTTCACAGGCTGCCGATGACCATGTACTGGGCCCTAGGCTGCTGTGACCGCAGCAGGTCCGGCCGGCTCTCGTCGCAGTACACCTCAAACTTCATCACGGCACCTCCTCGGCGATGGTCTCGGCTTCGGGAAGATTTCCAAGGTCGATCTCACCGCTCAGGAGTCTGGGCAGCAGTGTGTCGCGCAGACCGGCCAGGCGGCGGTTCTGGCGGACGACCGTCATCCGTGACGCCTTGCCCGTTCAATTCTGTAACTCCATGGCACCACGCTATGCGTGTCAAGCCCCCTCGCATCGGCCGGTAACGCTGGCGATGCCGCACGCTGCGAAGGTCGATCCCGTCCGGGATCAGCCGCTGTTGCCGGGCGTCGATCGTCACCGTCGACGAAGCGCACCACGATCGGCGAGCCGTCGGGTGAAGCACCGGGATCATCTGTCACCGCGAACCGCTCGAACGGCGGCGACGCCGCCGTCCCGGGCTCCGATGTTTCAAGCCGCCGCCCGGCGCGTTCGCCGCGGCGCGGAGCGTGCGGTCAATCCGTCTTCAGCGGCGGCAGGCGGACGGTGGCGACCTTCAGGATGCCCGGGCGGTGGCGGAGGCGGTTGAGCAGCGACTCGTCCGGCATTTCGTCGAGCTTCAGCACCATCAACGCCGTGTCGTCGTAGCGGCTGATCGCCATGTCGGCGATGTTCACGCCGGCGGCGCCCATCTCTTTGCCCACCAGCCCGACCATGCCCGGCTGGTCGCGGTTCATGAGCAGCATCATCGGACCGGCGGGGGTCATGTCCATGTGGTACCGGCCGATCCGCAGCACGCGGGGCAGGGCGTCTTCGTAGACGCTGCCGAGAATCTGCCGGGTCTCCGCGCCGCTGCGAACCTCCAGCGACATCCGGGGGATCGCCCGCGGTTCGTCCTCGGTCACCGTCCGCACCCGAATGCCACGCTGCTCGGCGAGCAGCAGCACGTTGACCATGTTCACCGACAGGTCGAGATGATGGCTGAGCAGTTCGGCGACGGCGATGCGCTCGATGGTGCTGCCGGCACCGGCGAGCTGCGGACCGAGCAGGTTGATCGTGACTTCCGAGACGCCCTCGTCGCACATGGGCCCGACGAGTTGAGCCATGCGCCGGGCGAGATCGACGAAGCGCATCTGGGCCGGGTCGAGGTCGAGTCGCAGTCCCGCGGCGTTGACCGCTCCGCGCACGCCTTCGCCCTGCAGGTACTCGATGAGCTGCTCGCAGGCGGACATGCTCACCGCCTCCTGGGCCTCCTCGGTGCTCGCCCCGAGGTGGGGCGTGCAGAGAATCTTCGGGTGCGAGCGGATCGGGTCGTCGTCGGCGGGCGGTTCCTGTTCGTAGACGTCGATGGCCGCCCCGCCGCATGTACCGCTGTCGAGGGCCTCGATCAGGGCGGGGATGTCCACCACGCCGCCGCGGGCGGCGTTGACCACCATCACGCCGTCTTTGCACTTGGCGAAGCGTTCGGCGTTGAGCATGCCGCGGGTATTCTCGTTGAGCGGCACATGGAAGCTGAGGTAATCACAGTCGCCGATCATGTCGTCGAAGTTCTTGAACAGCTTCACCTTCCCGTCGAGGGCGGTGTCGGCGTTGTAGACCGGGTCGAAGGCGAGCACGTTCATGCCGAACGCGAGGGCGCGCTCGGCTATGGTGCGGCCGATCCGCCCGAAGCCGACCACGCCGAGCGTCTTGCCGTGAAGCTGATGCCCGACGAACTTGCTGCGATCCCAGCCGCCCTCGGCCATGGTGCGGTAGGCGGGGCCGATGTTACGCGTCAGGGCCATCAAGAGGGTGAACGCGTGCTCGGCGGTGGTGATGGTCGAC
>CAYFQS010000414.1:0-3422 GCA_964345245.1 uncultured Planctomycetaceae bacterium
GGTCTATCGCCTGCCCGACGAGATCGACTTCGCCGCCGGCGCCCTCGTCGAACCGCTGTCCTGCGTGGTCCACGCGATGCATCGCATGCGGGTCCCGCCCGCCGGCGACGCGCTCGTCTTTGGCGTCGGCGCGATGGGGCTGCAGATCGTCCAGATGCTCCGGCATGGTGGCGCCGGACGGGTGATCGCGGTGGACAGGGAACCCGTCCGGCTCCAGCTCGCCCGCGATCTCGGGGCCAACCAAGGCGTTGCCGCGGACGAACTCGACCGGCTCCGGGAGATCGCTCCGCATGGGTTCGACGTGGTCGTCGATGCGACAGGCGTGCCCGACGTGATCCGCCAATGCTTCGATTACCTCCGGCCTCGCGGGCGGTTTCTCCAGTTCGGCGTCGCTCCGAACGACGCCACCATCGACCTCAACCCTTTCGACGTGTTCAAAAACGACTGGACGATCATCGGCAGCTTCGCCCTGTGCTACAACTTCGAGGCGTCGATCAACCTGCTGCGTTCCGGCGCGGTGCGGACAAAGCCGCTGATCAGTCACACGTTGACGCTGGAGAAGTTCGAATCGGGCTTCGAACGGTTCGCCAACGGTGAGACGTTGAAGGTGCATTTTACGTGACGCGGCGTGATCTGCGTGGCGGCACCGCATGGCTTGTCGTCGATGCCGTCCCACACGGGCAAGCCCCGCTTGCCGGCGCGATCGATAATTGCCCATGGCACGCTCCTATCGTGCCTTCCCCCCGTCGCTTCGTCACTTCCCCCTCGCCGTTTTCCGCCATCGATCCCCGTCAAGGCCGCTCGCTTTCGCTCACGGTCATGAGGGGGCTTGGTCCCGGTTGTGGTCGACGCTCACTCGCCTGCGATTTCCACCGCGGCGGCGGCGATGTCGTCGGCGTGGAGGCCGAGGTAGTGCATCACCTCGTCGGGGGTGCGGCCGGACTTGGGCATCCGCCGCACGTGCATCTGCCGGAATGTGCCGTGCACGCCCTGCTCGGCGAGGACCTCGGCGATCGCCCCGCCGTAGCCCGCCCCGTAGTTGTCCTCGAGGGTCAGCACGTTCCCGCCGCTGTCCCGTGCGAGGTCGGCGATGGCCGCCGCGTCGAATGGGATCGAGTACAGGTCGACCAGCGTCGCCTCGACGCCCTTGTCCTTCAGCGCGTCCATCGCCTTGAGAGCTTCGTGCACCATGTAGCCCGCCGCGACGATGAGCAGGTCCTTGCCCTCGGCAAGGACCTCGTGCCCGCCGAGCGAGAACTGCGTCTTGTCATCGTAGAGGAAGTCGGTATCCGGCCGCAGCGTCCGCATGTAGCACGCCCCGTCGTGCTCGGCCATGGCGAGGGTCAGCGCGTAGGCGCAGAACGCGTCGGCCGGCTGCAGCAGGTACATCGCCGGCCCGCCGGTCACGTGCTTCACCGTGGTGAACGCCCGGAACCACGCGATGTCCGGCAGCGACATCTGGCTCGGCCCGTCCGCGGCGAGCGAGACCCCGGCGTGAGAGCCGGTCATCTTCAGATTCGCCCCGCTGTTGATCGCCATCTCGACCTGGTCGTACGCCCGGGTCACGAACTTGGCGAAGGTCGAGAGGAAGGGCGTCCGCCCCGCGGCCGAGATGCCCGCGCCCACCGAGATCATGTTCTGCTCGGCGATGCGGCACTCGACATACCGGCCGGCGAGTTCCTTGTCCTTCGCGAAGTTCTCCGCGAAGGTCGAGTTCTTCACGTCGCCGTCGAGGGCGACGATGCTCGGGTCCGCGTGGCCCAGCGCCTGCAGCCCCACGCCGTACGCCCGCCGCGTCGCCCACTTGCCCTTCGCCAGGGCCTCGGGCTTGCCGTACTGCTGCATCGCCTCGGTGAACGTCGGCGTGGCGGTCGGCTCGGCCAGGGCCGGGGCTTCGAACTCGATCGCCGGAATATTCAGATCGCCGTCGGTCCACTCGGCCCCGAGCTGCCTGGCGGTCGCGTCCAGCTCGGCCATCACCGTGTCCATCTGTTCGCCTTCCTCGACCGGCTTGCCGTGCAGTCCCTGCCCGTGCATCGACTCGGCGCCCCAGCCCTTGACCGTGCGGGCGACGATGGCGTAGGGCGTGCCGGTGAGCTTCGCCGTGGCCGCGGCGTGGCCTTCCAGCGCCGCCTTCACCTCCGTCGGGTGGTGCCCGTCGATCATCGCGACCTTGAAGCCCACCGCTTCCAGCTTCGCCGCGATCGCGTCCGGGGCCTGCTGCTCGCCCACCACGTCCGACTGGCCGAAGGCGTTGCAGTTGAAGATCGGACACACCGCGGTGAGCTGCTGGTCGGCGATGAAGTCGACCGCCTCCCAGATCTGGCCCTCGCGGGCTTCGCCGTCGCCGATGAGGCAGTAGGCCCGCCTGGGCAGGTGGTCGATGCGGGCGGCGACGGCGAGGCCGGCCGCGACGCTCAACCCCTGGCCGAGCGACCCGGTCGCCGCATCGAAAAAGGGGAAGCCGAACACCGGATGCGGATGGCCGTCGATGGGCGAATCGATCGCCCGCAACTGCATCGCGTCGTCCCGCGTCATGGCCGTCCTCTCCCCCTGCTTGACGATGCCGATGCCGAGGTCGGCGCCCGCGGCATAAATGATCGGCACCGCGTGGCCCTCGCTGAGCACCAGCCGATCCGATGCGGCGTTCGCCGGATCCGACGGGGCCCACCGCATGTGGTCGTACATCAGCACCGTGGTGAGGTGGGCCAGCGAAGCCGCCGAGGTCGGATGTCCCGAACCGGCGGCGGTGGTCATCGCGATCGAAAGACGGGTCAGTTCGAGCGCCTTGGCGTGGACGGAATGATCGTAAGCCATCTTTGTTTCCCTGATTGGGGTTGATTCCGGTGTTTTCCGCGAGTCATGCATTATCGCGGTCTCGGGCGATGGGGCAAGCGGCGGAAGGCGGAAAGCGGAAGGCACGAAGGCACGTAGGAGCGGAAGGGCGGTCGGGTTGCGGCGGCGGGGACGTGCGCGGTGACGGGCGCACCAACCGGGTGCGGGTCGCCCAGGCCCCCGGGTGACACGTGTCGCTTTTGTGTAAGCCGTTGAAGAGTTGTCGCTTGGCGGAATCTGTCCGCCATGTCGCCCCGTGTCACCCCGACATCGGGCGCGGGGCGCGGCATGGGCTGTGGATCGCACATTCCATAGAGGGACGCCGCGTCAGGTTGGGGCGCACCGTCGCGCCCATGCCCCGCAATCCGGGCCGGAATCGCCCACCGAATCGTCCGCCGGGCCCGCCGACGCGGGGAGGAAAGTTCATGAAAAATCGGTGATTTTCGATCAGCTCGAAATGTCGGGGCGCGCGCCACCCCGTCGCCTGCGGCCTCAAGCCGGACCGGAGCGTCAGCGCAGGTCCGGATTCCGGGGCGTTTGATATCCGGAGCTTCGCGTGCGCTGCGCTCCGGCTTGGGGGAAGGGAC
>CAYFQS010000415.1:0-3382 GCA_964345245.1 uncultured Planctomycetaceae bacterium
GGGCTTATATCGTCAGTGGAGGGTGGCCCGGCGGACGGATGTCGGGCGAGTGGGCTGCGAGGTGGTGACCAGGCCGCGTAAGCCCGGGTACGGATGGCTGGCCCGATGATACCAGGAGGTATCCCATGACTCAGCGGAACAGATGGATCGGATCGTTAGCCGGGGTGGGCCTGGCCGCACTCGTGGCCGGGGGCTGCGCCTCGTCGTCGCCCACGGCTTTCCGGGGCGACCCGGGGCCGACCTACCGCGGCACGGAAACGCTGCCCACGCAGGCGAGCGGCTGGAACCTCGGGGCGGCGGACATGGTCGGCTGGCAGGTTTTCGCCAGCCGGGAGGTTCGCACGGCGTACCTGGACATCCCGGACTTCGACCAGTTCGACTCGACGCCGACGCGCTTCGCCGGGGTCGAGACGGACGAGGTGGAATGATCCGAGCCGGGCGCACCGTGAATCCGGACCTTTGCGGTCGCTCCGGTCCGGCTTGACAAGGGAAAGCCACGACAAACGCCGGGGCGTCCGACTGGACGCCCCGGCGTTGTTATGGGTCAAAGGATGTCGAACGTGTTCAGCCGGCGTCGCCCGCGGCGGGCTCGGCGAGGGACACGCCCTCGTCTTCCATGTCCTCGGGCACGACCTCTTCGGTGGTCACCTCTTCCTGCATGGGCCGGCCGATCACGACCAGCTCGAACTGCGGGAGGGTGATCCCTTCGGGCTTGACGTCGGTGAGGATCTTGGACCGGGCGGCGGCGGTCTCCGCCGGCGACAGGGCCAGGAGATCAAGCTGCTGGAAGATGGTCCGCAGCCCGTTCAGGTAGGACAGGGCTTCGGCCATCTCCGGTGAGGTCTCGACGAGGTTGCGGAAGGCGTACGGATCGAACTGGCCGGCCTGGCCCATGTAAGCGTTCAGGGCCTCCTGCAGCACATTCTCGATCTGCCCGGTGCGGCTGACCTGCTCGACCTCGCCCGTCTCGGGATCGACGGTCTGGGTGTAGAACATCGCCCGATAGGTGGCAAGGAGCTGGAGGACCGGCCGCGGCGAGAGACGATCCACGGCGACCTCGAACCCGGTGGGGTCGATCGCCAGGCCCGCGGGCAGGTCCTGGTACAGGGCCCGGCCGGCGAGATAGCTGATCAACTCGTCGAGGGAAAGGTCGCGCACGTCGATGCCCAGGGCCAGCAGCTCCTGCTGGACCTGCTCACCGATGGTGGTGTCACGGAACACGTCGCCGACCTCTTCGGGTCGCGGCACGGCCGCGGCGATGGCCTCCGCCAGACTCGTCGTGCTCGGGCCTTCCGACCGCAGGTCGAAGGCCGTCGTGCCGTTGGTGAAGTCGCCGTCGAGCATCGTGCCGAACTCACGGGTGGTGAACCCGCCGGCATCGACGTCGGAGTCGCTGGCGCCGGTCGGGGTGGCGAAGATCGGCTCGGGGTTGCCCGACGCCGAATCCCACGTGGGCACGGTCGAGAACTCGATCGCGCCGCGGGCGATGATGTCCATGCCGAGATCATTGGCCAGCGTGCCCGGCGGCAGGATGAGTTGTCCGGCCGCGCGGGACCGCAGGTCGATGTCCGGGGAGCTGGTCACGGTGAAGTCACCGCGGACGTTCACGTCGGCGAGGGCAACGGTACCGGTGGCGTCGACGCCAAGCTCGCCGATGACGGTGAACTTCTCCCGCACGCCCATGGTGAAACCGCCGACCTGGAAGGTCAGATCGCCGCCGGCCAGCGGGCCGTGCATCGTGGCGACGATGGGCACGCCGCCGCGGGCGCTGCTGTCGTTGAGGGTGATGTCGCCGCGGTCGCCGTCGGCCCCGACCCCGGCGCCGCCGAGGGCGTTGATGGTGCCGTTGGGGCCGCGGAAGATCAGCACGCCGCGAGGCCGGTCGTTCCCGAACACGCCGGAGTCGGTCTGCAGCTCGATATTGCCGCCGCGGCCGCCGGTGTTGGTATCGGCCTCGCCGCCGGAGACATCGATGTCGCCGACGATCACGTCCTCCCGCGTCGCGCTGGTGTTCGAGGCGGAGATGATGCTGATGTCGCCGCCGCGCTGGACGTCCTGGGCGCTGCCGCCCGTGCCGCCCTCGCCATCGCCGCCCGCGGCGCGGATCGAATCGCCATCGGCGATGGAGATATCGCCGCCGCCGTCGATGTCGATATCACCGCCGCGCCCGCCGGCACCCGCCGTGCTGGCGTTGGAGCCGGAGGCCCGGACGCGGCCGACGAGGATGTCCGACGTACTGCCCACGCCGGCCGGCGGAGCGCCGCCGGACTGCAGCGTGATGTCTCCGCCGTCGTGTCCACCGGCGCCCGCGAGGGCGGTGCCGCCCTGGGTGTCGATGCTGTCGGTAACTTCGATCCCGCCATCGGTGACGATGCTCACCACCCCGCCGTCCTGACTGTTCAGCCCGGCGGTGGTGAGGTTCTGGGTGAACAGGGTGTCGCCCGTGCCGGCCGACTGCGTGAAGGACTCGGCGGTGAAATCGACGGGCACCGGGGCGCCCCCGCCCACGCCGACGGTCAGGTCAGCGGCGCTGTTGACCGTCACCGCGCCGAGGCGAGTCGTGCCGCCGACCTCGCCGATGAAGTCGATGTCGCCGGTGCCGGCGGTGAGGTTCACGTCCTGCCCGGCCGCCGCACCGCCCGGCCCGTCGGGCTGGTTGGTCGCGTCGAGGGTGTCGGCGAAGAGGATGTCGCCGCCGCCCGCACCGGTACTGATGTCGAACACGAACGGGTTGCCGCCGTTGAGCACGGTGGGCACGCCCGCCTGGCCGAGGGTAATGTTCCCGCCATCGGTGCCCTCGGCGGTCAGGTCGCCGTTGAGGGTGACGGTGCCGCCGGCCGCGCCGCCGGTGTTGAGCAGGATGCTCCCGCCCGACTCGCCGGTATCCCCGCCGCCGGTGGTGTTGATCGCGTCGACCGTCGTGCCGGCGCTGCCGTTGAGGGTGACGTTCCCGCCGTCGGCGGAGGCCTGGGCGGAGATCGCCCCGGCCACGATGACCGTGCCGCCGGTCGCGTCCACGTCGACGTTGCCGCCGTCGGCGTCGGTCGCCCCGCCGTCAGTGGTAACCGTGGCGTCGAGGGCGACGGCCCCGCTGGCGTCGATGTCCACCGCCCCGCCGGCGCCCGCGCCGTTGCCGATCGCGCTGAGCGCGCCGGTCGCGTTCACGTCGCCGGCCGCGGCGGTCATCGTGATGTCGCCGGCGTCGTCCCCGGCTTCCTGGCTGTCCGTGGTCACGGACACGACGTCCACGGTCGCGCCGGTGGCGGTGAAGCCGCCTTCCAGTTCGCCCGTGCCGCCGGCCGCGCCGGTCACGTCCACGCTCCCCCCGTCCCCGGCGTCGAGGTTCAAGCTCGCATCCTGGGTCGAGGGATCGTTCGCATCC
>CAYFQS010000416.1:0-3369 GCA_964345245.1 uncultured Planctomycetaceae bacterium
CGACGGACCGTGTGTAATCTCCGTGGTGGGCTTCGCGGACTCAGCACCACCCTACTGCGCGGCGAGCGAAGCCCCAAGACCCATCACTACCAACTGACCGAACGGGGCCGCCAGATCGTCAACACGATTGTTCAGGTGCACGCTGCGACCGTGCACGAGCTCCAGCGCATCGCTGCCTGAAGATCTACACGCAATTCAAAGACTTCGAAGGTTAATGGTACGAAGACAGGAAACAAGTTGCTGTTTCGTGAACTTCGTGGATTGCTGTTGCAGGCGGATACCGAAAGGTTCACGCACAAGCCGCGCGCGGCGCCGCGGCTCGTGGGCCTGCACGAAAGGGATTACGCCGCCGGGTCGAGCGCATCGACCGTCACGCGATTCCGCCCGTCCCGCTTGCTCTGGTACAGCAGTTCATCCGCCCGGGCAATGGCGAGCTCCGGGGTGTCCTCCGGGTGCACCCTCGTGGCCCCGATGGACACGGTGATCCGCACCTCGCCTTCGCCCTCATAGAAGTGCGACGAGCCGACCAGCTCGCGGAGTCGCGCGAGCGTCGGTTGGAGCTCTTCGTGTTCAAGATTCATCAGCAGGAGCATGAACTCCTCGCCGCCCCAGCGGGCGACGACGTCGAAGGGCCGGGCGTTCAGCCGCAGCGTCTGGCCCATCATCACCAGGGCCCGGTCGCCGACCTGGTGGCCGTGATGGTCGTTGATGGCCTTGAAATGGTCGATGTCGAGCAGGGCCACGCTCATGTTGCGGTCGACCCGCCGCATCTCCTCGATCTTGCTGTGCAGGACTTCGCTGGCGTAGCGGCGGTTGACCAGGCCGGTCAGCGGATCGATGTAGGCCTGCCGCTCCAGCCGGCGAACCTGTTCCTCGAGATGGTAAATGTTCGAAATGTCGCTGAACACCTCGGCCGCGCCGACGACCTCGCCGCTGCCGTCCCGGATCGGCTGCACCCGGACCGATACGGGCAGTCGGTGGCCAAGCTTGTGATGCAGGTACACGGTGGACTGGCGCGATCGGCCGTCCGCTATCGCCGCCGCCAGCGGGCAGTTCCCCTGACACAGACAGCAGCCCTCCCCGTCCACGTGGGTGAGGATCGAGTCGCTGCACGGCCGGCCGAGCACTTCCTCGGCGGTGAACCCGGTGATCTGCTCCGCCCCGTGATTCCAGTAGATGATCCGCCGCTGCTCGTCGGTGATGTAGACGCCCTCTTGCAGAACGTCGATCAGTTTCCGGAAGGTCTGCGAATTGAGATTCCACTCATTGAACGACATACCGACCCCACTGCGTGAAAAGCATCCCAGCTGCGCATTGCCCCGAATGCGCCGTTTGAGGCATATCGGCGCAATGGGCCGGGCGCTTAACCGGTGAAATCGGCGAACTTAAAACGATCCGGATGGAAGGTTTGTCTCAGCCCGGGCGGGATGCGGCGAGGCCGGGCCGACTGCATGTCCACAAAGGCCCACACGTTCAGTCCCCGGGCGATGATCGCCTCGTCCGCCGGCCGGTAGATCACGTGCCGCCGCTCCGCGGTGGCCTTGCCGAGCCCGCTCGGCCACGTGGCGCAGATCAGCGACTCGCCCAGCCGCGCTGACGCGAGATAGTCGATCTCGTGACGGCGAACAACCCACCACCCCCCGATCTGGCGATAGGCTTCGATGTCCCAGCCCAGGGCCCGCGAATGCGCCCACGCCGCCCGACTCATCCACTTGACCACCGTCACGTTCGAGGCATGGTTCTGCGCGTCGATATCCTCCTCACCGACGGTGATTTCCAGCAGAAACGGATCGCGGGCGGGAATCTCCATGCCCGGCGAGCGTAGAAACCGGCCCCCGAGCGGTCAACCGGCGGCGCCGCCGGCTTAAAGCGACAATGCGAAATCAAGCCCGGTCATCGCCGCCGCGAAACCGTGGATCGGCGGCGGATTACGCTGTGCCGTCGCGTTTGCCCATGGCACACATCCTCAAATGAATCTGGATCGTCCGGGCGTCCTCGGCGCTCCCTGGCGCCCTGGCGGTGAATTCATCGGCGTGGAATGTCATCCACCCATCGGGAGCAGGCGCTCGACGAAGCCGGACCGCGATCGCATCCGGACCTGCGCTGAAGCTCCGGTCCGGCTTGACCGGAACCGCGCGATGGGGTCAACCGTCTCGGCGCGAGCGGCGAAGGGCGCCGACGGCCAGCAGCCCGAGCAGCGACAGCGACGCCGGCTCGGGGATGATCGTGACGGTGCCGCTACCAGAGAATATCGTGCCATCATCGCCGCCATTGTTCCCGAAGCCACTCAGTTGGCTGGCATCGAACGTACCGACGCTCAATGTCTCGCCGCCGACCGAGGAACCGAATCCGAAGACGTGGTTCTGGCCGTCGAGATCCCAGGAGCTGTCACCATCATCGCCGTCCTCACCGGCGGTCAGGATGGAACCCCCATTGTCCAGGTCGAACTCGACCTTGAACTTGCCGTGCTCGAGCAACAGATCGCCGTCCCATGTGCTGTCCGAGTTGGTCAGCGTAAGTGAGGAGCTTGAGTCCGCCTTTATATCAACTTCAATTTGTCCGCTGCCGGAGATCTCCGAGTCGATGACTAAGCTTCGCTTATGGTCGCCAACGTTGGTGAACAGTGCGCCGCCTGCGGCGACTTCAAGTTTGCCTTTAATAATGCCGGTTGAAAAGGGTTGGAAGTTAGTAATCGTCCCATCGTCTATAACAAGGTCGTCGAACGTAGAACTGCCGTCCTTTTTGTTCGCAATTTCTCCACCGTTTTTGAGCGTCAGCTTATCACCGCCAAAACTGGTGTTACCGCCTGTGGTGGGGGTACGCAGCCGAAAGCCATCGCTGACATAGTCGTTTCCCGAGCTTGGGGGATTGTTGTCGCTCCAAGTGCTCGGGGTTTCCCACGAGTCACCTTGACTGTTGCCACGAACTGCCTGGATGGTGGCGGCATGCGATGTGGCGGGGAAGAGGCCGGCCGCGACAAACGCCGCGGCGAAGAGCGTCGCCTGTCCGATCCGGTGTGTGTGTTGCGTCTTCACTAAACTCGCTCCTCATTGGGGAAGGTTTGAACGGGGCCGCCGTCACGGCGACTGCTTCCTGTAACGTACCGGGGCTTTGATCAGATGCGCCATAGACCGACGCTTGCGATTCGTCCCGTCCCGGCTCGTCCGCCGGGCGGCCGCTCCGGTCGGAGCCGGCCGGGGACCTGGTTGATAGGCACACCCCCTCCACTTTGCGTAGTGTATCGGGGACGATGGGCCGGGTCAAGCGGATACATTTCCCATCGGTGGGCCAGCCCAGTCCCATCCACCTGGTGTATGCCTGGGATCACGCCAATGGCCTGATGCTTGGGCAGATCGCCGCAGACGAGAA
>CAYFQS010000417.1:0-3338 GCA_964345245.1 uncultured Planctomycetaceae bacterium
TGGCGACCGCGGCGGGGCGAGGACGACCTGGAGCCCGGCGCGCTCGCGCGGCTGCCGGGTGGACGGGCTGCCGTCGGTGACCGATGTCGGCCGCGGGCTCGGCACGCTCGGGTACATGGCCCCCGAGCAGCTTCGCCATGCCGCCCGGGCGGACCGCGTGGCCGAGGTCTACGCGCTGGGCGCCTGCCTTCACGCCGCCTTGACCGGCCGGCCCCCGATCGCCGGACGCACCCACGAACAGATGCGGGAGAACCTCAGCAAAGGCTGGGAAGCGCCGCCGCCGGCCGAACTCAACGAGCTGGTCAGCGACGCGCTCAGTGATGTCTGCGTGAGGGCACGGGCGTCCGATCGCGCCCGGCGCCACACCAGTTGCCGGCAGCTCGCCGCCGAACTGGCCGCGGCCGCCGGCTTCGAACTGCCCGCGGTGCCGCCCGTGACCCGGCGGCCCCACGCCGGGAACTCGGACCGGGCCATGCACGGATCGCCGAGTGGATCGAACGACCACTGCCTCGCCTGCGGCGCAGCGCTCGGTCTCTCCGTTTCGTCGCCGCCGTCCTGTCCCCACTGCGGGCGCAACTTCGGGCCGCAGCCGCCGACGCTGGTCGTGGTCAACGGACCCGCCGCGGGCCGGCGGCTGCTCATTCCCGAGGGCGACTACACCGTCGGCCGGCGGCAGATCGAGCGCGCCGATCGACGACTGTCACGCCAACACCTGCGGCTCATTCGCAACAACGGCAATGTCGCCGTCGCCGACGGCGGCGCCACCAACCCCACCCGAATCAACGGCATCCGACTGGTCGGCATCACAGACCTGGGCCCGGCCATGTCGGTGGAACTCGGTTCGAACCTCGCCCGGGTCGAGTAAGGAGCATGTCCTATGTTGTGTCCGCAGTGCAATGGCTCTCTGCCGGAGGGCGCTGGGTTCTGTCCCCGCTGTGGATCGCCGGCGAGTTCGGCTCGCGCGGCGACGCCCAACCTGCCGATGGTCGCTTTGGACGGGGCCACAGCCCCCGCCTCCTCGGTGGATTCCCCGTCGCCCGACCGCTTCAGCTTCTCCCCCGACCAGGTGAGGTCCATGGTCGACCAGACCACGCTCCCGATCAACGAGTCCGCCGAGTACGGCGGGCTCAGCGGCGATCCGAACCAGCGGGAGACCTGCGTGCTGCTCCTCGATGCATCCGGCAGCATGACCGAGCAGTACAACGGCCGGCTGTCGAAGGTCGAGGCCGCGGGCAAGGCGGGCCGGGCCTTCGTCTACGACAAGGAGGCCTGCGATCCCGATGACCAGGTCGGGCTGATCACCTTCAACACCCGGGCCACCGTCGTGTTGTCGCCGGTGACGCTGCGAACCGGTCGCGATCAGTTGATCCAGGCCCTGCGGAACCTGCGGGCCGGCGGCGGGACGGATTTCGTGCCGGCCGCCGAGGCCGCCGACCACGTCCTACGCTCGGCCGCCCCGGACGCGGTCGGGCGGATGGTGCTGCTCACCGATGGGCATGCCGCCGACCCGCGGAAGATCACCGACGCCATGAAGCAGCGCGGCGTCGTGATCGACGTGATCGGCATCGGCCCCGATCCGGCCGCCGTGAACGAGACGGTGCTCAAGAACGTCGCCAGCGTCATCCAGGGCCAGCTTCGCTATCGCTTCATCCGTGACGCCCGGACGCTCATCAACCACTTCACCACCCTCAGCAGCAAGACCTCGACCTACTAAAAGCCATGGGACTGATCCTGCACATCGTCTTGGGCGTGTTTCACCTCGCGGTGGTGATCATCGAGATCGCCACCCTCTTCCTGGTCGCCCGCGTCCTGGCCGGCCGCCTGCCCTACCGCTGGCTCCGCGCTGTCGCCGACTGCGGGCGTCCCTTCACCGATCCGCTGCTTAACGCGGCGGGTCGGCTTTTCCGACGCGTGCACCCCGCCATGCCCCGCGATGATCCGGCGGCCCTCTCGTGTATCGGCCTGCTGCTGGTGATCCGGCTGGCCATCGGCTGGGTCGCCGCGGCCTGTGTGTGACGCCGCAACGTCGACGCGCGAGACCAACATGACCGAACCCACGAACAACCGACACTACATCGAACTCGCGGCCCGGACCGGGCCCGGCTTCCTGCGTAACACCTACGCCCCCGCCGGCGAGGCCGCCCGCCAACAGTGGCGCGAGCGATTCGAGACCGATGCCTTCGCATCGATCTGTCGCTACGATCAACCGAACCCGAACGGGCGCGTCTTCTGTCCGGATTTTGTGATCGATATCGATGTCGACGGCGACCTCGCCTCGGCGCGACAGCAGACGCTCGCCGTGTGCCGCTTGCTGGAGAAGCGACTCGGCATCGATCCGGCGAGCATCGCCGTCTATTTCAGCGGCGCCAAGGGCTTTCACCTGATCGTCTTCGCCGAGGTGTTCGCCCTGACTCCCACCGACAACGCGCTGCCGGTGTGGAAACGCCTGGCCCAGCGGCTTCACGACAAGTACCGGATCGCCGGCATCGATACCGCGATCTACCATCCCCGCGCCCTGCTGCGCCTACCGAACTGCCGCCATAGCGGCAGCGGGCGCTACAAGGTCGCCGTCGAGTTCGCCGAGCTGCGGGATTTCGATATCGACTACGTGCTCGAGCTGGCCCAACGGCCGCGCGAGGAGACGTGCCTGGCCGAGATCACCGAGTCGCCCAAAGCGATGGGCTGGATTCGCGAGGCCCGACGCCGGCTGGCCCGCCGGCCGAGACGATCGGCGAATTCACTCCTGCAAGACGACGGCTGGCGGACGCCGCCCTGCGTGCGCCGAATCGAACGCGGCGGACTGCCCGACCATCATCGTCACGACATCTACTTCGCCATCGCCCGGTTCTACGCCACCACCGGCATGTCCCGAACCGAAGCGGTCGAGCGGCTTCGACTCATCGACGCGGGCAATCCGATCCGCGATCCGGATTACATCGAACGCACGGTTCGCAACGCCTGGCGACGGCCGGGCTTCGAGGGTTGTCCGAACCCGTATCTCAAGGCCTACTGCGATCACACGCCGTGCGACGCATGCACCACGTCGACCGATGAAGGGACAAAAAACCATTCGGAAAAGGGCCGCGGCCAACGGGACGCTCACGCCGACGCCCACGATGCTCAGGTAAGAAGCGATCAAGGAGATTCATCATGACCCGCAACGCTTATCAATCGGACGCCAGGACGGAACGACGCCGCAGTGACCTTGGGAGGTACGACGACCAGATGGCTGACATCGCCCGCGGCGCTCCGCCGACGAGCGTGGACTCGAGTGCCGGGCGGGCCCCGCCAAACCACCCGGGGCCGCCGCCGGGGAATGTGGCCCCGCCCCCGGCTCC
>CAYFQS010000418.1:0-3331 GCA_964345245.1 uncultured Planctomycetaceae bacterium
GGACCCGGCTGTCTTCCAGCACCGCATCGAAATCCTCGTTGCGGGCGTGGAGCGTCACCGAAGACGGGTTCGACGCGATGGCGTCCTCCACCAGCGATCGCGGCAGCTTCACGAGCTGCTTCTGTGGATCAACGTCGGCGCCGGCCTTCGCGAAGGCGGCCCGGGCGGTCTCGCTGAACACCGACACGCCGGAGCGTTCGAGAACCTCGAACGCTGCGTCGACGATCTTCTTGAGATCGCCGGCGCTGAGCGGACGGTAGAGTTTGGAGGGCAGACCGGGTTTTTCGTGGGCGGGTCGGTTCATCACGCGTCTCCTTTTGGAATGAAGCCGGTAGCTCGGCAGGCCCCGCGGACGCCGGGATCGGGCCCGGCGAGGCGGCAGTTTCAGCGCCGACCGATCCGCATGAATCAGCCAACGCGGTACAGCGTTCCCCAGTCACAACGCGCCAGTCCGAGCGGCATCAGACCTCGCCGCCCGACCAGCGCAAGGGAGTGCACAAACCCCGGAAATCCCCCGTCGCGGCCCGCGACTCAGCCGTCAGGCCGCTCGCCGACCCTATACGATACCCCCCGATCCCGCAAGCTTGGTCGATAAAGACATCCGGAACCGCAAGCCGTGAGTGTGGGCACCGTCATCACGGGCGTGCGCCGCCAGGGCGCCGGCACGCGCGGGGACGTCCTGGGCAATGGATTACCGAAAACGCAAAGGTCCTTCCGGGAAGGAAGCCGACGCGAGTACCACAGAAAACAGTCGCGGACCCCAATAGAGTTTCTTTATGAACCAGCCGCCGGCGCTGCTCACAGCGACGCCCGCGCCCATCCCCCGACACAACCCGGAGGCCCCGTCATGGATGACATACAACTGACCCCCAAAAAACGCGCGATCCGGGCCGGGGGCACCCTCTACGAGCTATCGCGCCTCGACGAGCCGACGCGGACACGGGTTTGAATCGGGCACATGGGCACGTTTTGCCCTTGATGTGATGCGCCTTGTAGGTTATTATCATGGCATGATCGCATCATTCGCCGACCGTGACGCCGAGGCGCTGTATCACCGACAGCGGGTGAAGCGGATCGACTCGCGGGTGCAGCGGGTGGCGTTGCGGAAGCTGCGCTACCTGGACGCGGCGATGACGCTGGACGACCTGCGCGTGCCGCCGGGCAATCGCCTGGAAGCGCTCAAGGGCGACCGGGCCGGGCAACACAGCATCCGCGTCAACGATCAATGGCGGATCGTGTTCAACTGGCGAAGCGGCAACGCCCACAACGTGGCGATCGTGGATTACCACTGACTCAAACCAACGGAGCAACGACCATGACCACGCGGAAGCGCAAGCCCATCCATCCCGGCGAGGTGTTGAAGCATGACTTCCTCGAACCGCTGGGCATCACGCCCTACCGGCTGGCGAAGGACACCGGCACGAGCGCCCAGCACGTGGGGCGCGTTGTCCACGGCAAGCGGGGCATCGGCGCGGAACTGGCCCTGCGGCTGTCGCGGTACTTCGGCACGACGGCGGAACTGTGGATCAATCTGCAGGCCAAGTACGACCTGGACGTGGCCGAGGATCACAAAGGCGACGAGATCGCCCGGCGCGTCCGGCCCTACCAGACGGCATGAGGCATACACACCATGAGCAAACCACGCAACACCACGGGGCACGGGACACTGTTGAAGCGCAAGGGCGCGGGCTGCTGGATCATGCCGTCCTACGACCACGACGGCCGGCGCGTCACCCGGTCCACGAAGACCACCGACCGGGCGGCGGCACAACGGATACGTGCCAAGGCGTAGTCGATGGTCGTCAAGATCGGATTGCCGGTGAAGGGCGACGGCCGATCGGCGAGCATATCGCGGACTTCGTGGCCCACCTGGAACGGAAACGTGCCACCCGCCAGTACATCGCAAAGACCCGTGGGCAGGTTGAACGCCTGGCCGCCGAATGCTGAACCTTGCAGGACATGAACGCGGACCGGGTGGCCACGAAATCCCTTGTTTTATCGAGTAAAAGCGACGCGGTGCGACGCGATGCGGAGACTTGCGAGAATGCCGACGGGTGGATTCGAACCACCGACCTAGGGCTTATGAATCCCTCGCTCTAACCAACTGAGCTACGTCGGCGCGACGCTTGAATTTTAGCACATTACGGTTGGATCGCAACGGCGGTTCGGGGGCGTGCATGCCCTCGTTGAAGCGAGGCACGCCCTGTCAATCGCGGTCGAAGAAGGTGATGTAATCACCGCCTTCGATGCGGCGTTTGAGCAGAAGGGCGAGTTCGAGGGCGTGGTAGTCGCCCCACATGCTCGACTCCCCGCATGGAACCATCTGCCCGTCCGGTACGTGGTCCCAGCCGTTGGGGCGATGATAGACCGAATGCAGGACCAGGCCCTGGTGCTTCTCGTCGGTCGAGAGGTACGGCTCATCGAACAGCGTGCCGGCGATGACGCACGCTGCCTGCAGATATCGCTCCGCGGGCTCGCGCTCGCCGACCGCGGCGAGGTAGTTGCTCAGTCGCAGCAACCCCTGCCCGGCGATCGCGGCGGCGGAGGAGTCGATCGGTTCGTGGTCGTTGTAGGGGTCGCTCTCGCCGCCGGCGTAGTCCACCTCGCGCGGGATGCCGGGGGCGCCGGCGTCCCAGTACACCATGCCGTCGGTGAAGCTGTGGCCGATGTACCACTCGGCGGTCGCCTCCGCGGCGCGGCGGAAAACGCTGACGATCTGCGCCTTCTCGCCGATGTCCTCGAACTCCGCGTCGCCGAGCGCCTGGAAGAATTCGAGCTGCTCCGGATAGCCGCACAGCGCCCACGCCAACCCGCGGGTCCAGGTGGAGAAGGGCGAGTAGCCCTGCTGCGTGGACGCGCAGCGGTACCGGCCGTCCGCCATGTTGAAAATCGACTCGTGCACGGTGCGCCCGGCCTCGGCGGGGGTGTCGAAGGCGTCGCGCCCTTCGCCGTAGTAGACGTTGTACCTGGCGGTGGCCAGGGCGTGCTTGACCAGGCGATCGAGCAGGTTGACCCGCTCATCGTGCTCGGCCATGAGCACGTGGCCGAGCTGGTGCGAGACGCCGAGGGCCCGCATGGAACGGATCGTGTCGCTGAACAGCGAGTGCGGGCCGTTAAACGAATGCACGAACCCGGCGCTGCGCCCGCCTTGGCCGTCGTCGATCGTCGACCACCGCGCCGCCTGCACGGCCCCGGTGACCTTGAGGGCCAGTTCGTAGAAATTCATCTCCCCGTCGTCGGCGGGGACGCGGCCTTCCCGAACGAGCCGGCGAAGGTTGCCGTAGGTCGACACGTTGTTGAACCCGTGATCGTGCACGCCGATGTGGGTCAG
>CAYFQS010000419.1:0-3328 GCA_964345245.1 uncultured Planctomycetaceae bacterium
GGTCGCAGGAAACGTGAGATCCGACTCCGAGAGATAGGGGTCGAGCGCCGCGATACCGAACTCCAAGGAGTCGGGTTCGTCGTCGCCCTGTTGCGGTGGTCTGACAGCCATCGGCCACCCGTAGGGCGTGGGGGGTGGAAAAACCCCCGGCGGGGAGGGGCGGGTGGGGGCGATGCCGCGGCGCGCCCTCGCTCCAGCGAGTCGCGATCCGCCACGATCGCGTTCCCGCACTCGCAGAAGCGAGGCGGACCGTTACCCGCCCACCGCCTCCTGCATGACGTCGGCAATGGGACCATCGCTGATGTAGAGCTTGACCCCCTGGTAGATCATCTCGATGGCGATGGTGCCGATCACGAGGGCGGACATTCGGCCGACAAGGTCGATGTAGCGTTCAACGAGGGCCTGGTTCCGCCGGCGCACGAAGTCGTGGAGGAACTTGATCGCGAGCAGGCCGATCACCGCCCCGGTGAGTGCGACAATGATGGCGAGGACGGCGGGCCAGGCGTCGAGCCGGGCGCCGGTGACCACACTGGCGCTGACCGTGCCGGGGCCGATCATGAACGGCAGGGCGACGGAGCCGGCGACGTGCTCGGCCTGGCCGCGCAACTCGGCGATCGCCTGGGGCCCGTTGAAGACGAACCGCACGCCGATGAGCAGAAACACCACGCCGCCGAAAACCTGGAACGACGCGAATCGCACCTGCAGCACGTCGTAGAAGATCGCGTCGCCGGTCACGGCGAACAGGACGAACACGCCGCCGCTGATCAGCGACGCCCGCAGCAGCGTCTTCGCGAGGCCGGGCGGATCCTGATCCCTCATCAGGTCGAGCAGGTAGATCGACATGAGAAAAGGGTTCAGCAGCACGAGCAACAGCGTCACCGACTTGCCGAATGTCGCCCAGTCCATTGCGCCACCTCACAGAAGGAGTATGCGGATCGACCGCGGTCCGGCCCCACGGTGGGTCGGATGGGCAAGGCGTCATTGTGTCAAGGATCGGCCGAGGCGTCGCCTAGAGCGTCGCGGCCGTGTAAGGCATCAACGCCATGTGACGGGCGCGCTTGATCGCCTGGGCGGCGAGGCGCTGCTCGTGGGCGGAGAGGCCGGTGCGCTTGCGGGTGAGAATCTTCCCGTTCGGGCTGGTCATCCGACGCAGCGGTTCGACGTCCTTGTAGTCGACGAAGTGCTGGCCGGTGGAACTGGCCTTGGCGATCTTGTTCTGGCCGGGCTGGAATCGTCTGAATCGCGCCATATCGTTGCTCCGTCATGGTTTACGCAGCCCGCGGTCACGCCGCGGGCGACGGGTGTATTCGCCGGTCACTCATTGGCAAGCCCCATAGTGTAGCGAGATCGCCGAATCGGTCAACGGCCGAATTCCGGCGATCCGGCGAACGGGATATGGCATCAAGCCCCGTCATGGACTGCGAAGCCGAAGGCGAAGCAGTCCTTGACGGGGATTTCGATGGACCGCTCTTGTGATTCCGTCACCGGCAAGTTGAACCGCGGCTTCCGCGCAGCTCCGGATCGGCCTGCGCTTCGCGCCCGCCCCCGGTCTCGGGTTACGGGTTTATCCGCCCGGTCCGTCGATCCGCCAGCCCACCGCCCCGCCGGCCGGACGGGTGGCGAAGCAGGTCGCCCGCCGGCCGGTCCGTTGAGCATACTGCTGGACGATCTTCTCAGCGAGCACGTGAACCTGGTCCTCGCGGACCAGGGTGACCGTGCACCCGCCGAACCCGCCGCCGGTCATCCGCGAGCCGAACACGCCGTCCACGCCGGCCGCGATCTCGACCAGGGCGTCGAGTTCGGCGCAGCTCACCTCGAAGTCGTCGCGGAGCGAGCGGTGACTTTCGTACATCAACTGACCGAAGCCCCCGTAATCTCCGGCGGTCAGCTTCCTCGCCGCCGCTTCCGTCCGCGCGATCTCGCCCACCACATGGCGGGCCCGGCGGTAGATCGCATTGTCCACGTCGCGTCGAATCCGATCGACGTCGCCCATGTCGACATCGCGGAGTGAACGGATATCGGGGCGGTGGATCCGCATCGCCGCGACTGCCTGCTCGCACTGCTCACGTCGGGCGGCATACTCGCCGCCGCTCAGCTCGTGCTTCACGTTCGAATTCGCGATCAGCACCGCCACGCCCGGGTCGTTGAGCGGCACGTGCTCCGTGCGCTCCTCGCGGCAGTCGATGAGCAGGGCATGATCGGTCCGGCCGAACACGGCGATGAACTGGTCCATGATCCCGCAGGGCATGCCGGCGAAATCGTGCTCGGCTTTCTGGCACCACAGGGCCTTGTGCGTCGGCTCGACCTGGACGCCCATGAGGGCCTCGATGAAACTCGCCATGGCCACCTCGAGCGACGCGCTGCTGCTCAAGCCCCCGCCCAGCGGCACGTCGCTGGCAATGACCGCGTCGAAGGACGGCACGCGGTGACCGTTGGCCATGAACTGGGCGACCACGCCCTTCACGTAGTTCGCCCACGTCGTCTTGCCGGGAGCGAGCGAGTCATCGTTCATGAATGTGGTCTGCTCGCCCTCCATGTCGGTCGACACGACGCGACATCGCTGCGAGTCGTTCGTCCGCCCCACCACCACCGTACGGCGTTCAATGGCGATGGGCAGGACGAAACCGTCGTTGTAGTCGGTGTGCTCACCGATGAGGTTCACGCGACCGGGGGCGGCGCCCGCCACGGCCGGTTTGCCGTCAAAATGCTCGGCGAATCCGACGAGGGCGCGGGAAACGGGCTCGGTCGTTGCAGGATCGGGATACTCGTTCATGGTGCGGGGAAAGTAAGTCGGGCACGGCGCGCGGTCAAGGAGTCCGCCGGCTCTCCAGAAAATCGCGCAGGATCGCGGTGGCGGCGAGGGCGTCGCGGCGGGACTTCTTCTGCCGGCGCGTCAACCCGCTGCGCTGCATCTGCTCGTCCGCGGCGTAGCTGGTCAGCCGCTCGTCGAACCGATGCGCCTGAAGGTGCGTGTGTACCTCCAGAAGCTGAGCGAGGGCCTCGGCCTTCTTCGCCGCGGGCCCCGCGCTGCCGTCCATGTTGTACGGGATCCCGACCACCAGGGCGTCCGGGGCATAGGCGTCGATCGCGTCGCGCAACTCCCGCAGCAGGTGGGCCGGCGTGGTCGCCTCGATCACGCCGACCGGCCCGGGTCCGGTGAGCGCGTCGCCCACCGCGAGGCCGGTCCGCTTGTCGCCGGGATCGATCGCGAGGTATCGCTTCATGGCGGTTTCAGTGTACCGGCGCTCGGCCCGCCTCGCTTCAGCAAGGGAGGGGGCACACCCACACGCGGCCCGCCTCGCTTCAGCGGGGGCGGGACCCGCCGGCA
>CAYFQS010000420.1:0-3300 GCA_964345245.1 uncultured Planctomycetaceae bacterium
GGTTGGTCTCGATCCAGTTCCACAGCCTCAGCGCACCCTCGGAGCCCGTCGGCGTGACGACGATGTCGCGGGCGTCGTCGCCGTCCGCTTCGGGTCCCACGGTAAGCGTGACCTGCTTGTCCTCGGTGCCCTCGAGCATCCGGAAGATGTTGTCGTCGGCGGTCAGTTCCTCGCCGTTGATCGCCAGGACGTACTCGCCCTCGCGGGCCTCGTTGCCCGGCTCGGTCAGCGGGCCGCGCAGGAACGGGTTCCACGACTCGCCCGAGTAGACCTTCGAAAGCCGGTAGCGGCCGTCGTCGATCTTGAAGTTCGCGCCCAGCAGCCCGGGCGTGACGCCGTTGGATCGATACACGTCGCCGCCGCCGACCCGGTTGTGGCCGGCGTGCAGCTCGGCGATCATCTGCACCAGCAGCGCGTTGAGGTCCTCGCGCCGGCCGACGTGCTCGACCAGCGGGCGGTACTGGTCGTAGACGGCCTGCCAGTCGATGCCGTGCAGGTTACCGGCGTAGAAGTACTGCTGCTGCATGCGCCAGGCCTCGTCGAAGATCTGCGCCCATTCCTCGCGCGGATCGATCCACATGCGCATGCCGCTGGTATCGATGGCTTCGGGCTTGATGTCCTCGCCGACGTCGGCGATGGCCAGGCCGCTGCCCTGCTGGATCAGCATCTTCTTGCCGTTGGCCGAGATCCGGAAGCCGCGCACGCCGGTCAGCACCGTTGACGCCTCGCGGTCCTCGAAGTCGAAACGCTTGAGTTCGCGCTCATCGGCCGTGGATTCGCCCGGCGGCTCGTTGGTCGCGCCCGGTTGCGGCGACTCGATGTAGAACAGGTTGCCGCTGCCGGCGACCTGCAGGCTGGAATAGTTGCCTTCGGCGACCGGCAGGCCGACGATGCGCCGCTCGATGCCGTCGAAGTCGATCGCAACGGCCGGAGTTTCCTTGTCGTCGTCGCCGTTGCCGTTGCCGTTGTCCTCGTCGCTACCGTTTTCGACGTTGTCGTCGCCGTTGTCGTCGGCGGCCGGCTCGTCGCCGGTCTCCGGCGCCAGCGGCGACTCGGCGTCGGCGGTCAGCACCGCCGCATAGAGGCCGGCGCGGTACGGGCGCTCCTGGCTGGTCATGTTCAGGCCGACCTGCAGCGGGCCGGAGTTCGTCGACGCGGCAAAGTAGAGGTAGTCGCCCTCGGGATCGAACGCCGGCGACGCGACGTCGGCCTGATCATGACCTCGAACGTCGGCGCGGAGCTGATCAAGGGCGGCGGGGCGAGCTTCGGGTTCGCCAAACGCGACGAGGAACACAACTACGAGAACATGAAGAATCTCCTGCTCAAGGAGATCGAGCGGTACTTCCGGCCGGAGTTCATCAACCGCCTCGACGACGTGATCGTCTTCCGGCCGCTCACGCAGGAAGATCTGGTCGGCATCGTCGAGTACGAGATGAAGAAGGTGTACGACCGGGTGGTCGAGCAGGGCTTGACCCTCGAGCTCGCCGAGTCGGCGAAGGACTTCCTCATCGACAAGGGCTACAACCCGGACTTCGGCGCCCGGCCCCTGCGGCGGGCGATCGAGCAGTACGTCGAGGACCCGCTGAGCGAGGCGATCCTCCGCTCCGAGTTCTCGGGCAAGAACGTGATTCACGTGGAGAAGCGGGACGAGGACGAGGACCAGCTCCACTTCGAGGCCCGCTACGAACCGCCCGCGGAGCCGGCCGAGGACGAGAAGTCCGGGTCGGAAGACGAATCCGCCGATGCCGAGGCGACCACGACGTGATCGCCGGCGACAACGTGTGACTGATCAAGACCCCGGATCGCGCGATCCGGGGTCTTGTCGCGCCAGGCCCGCCTCGCTTCAGCGCGTGCGGGAGCGATCGTCCGATGAGGCGCGGGCCTCGCTGAAGCGAGGGCGCGCCGGCGAGTTCGCGCCCCGCGCTCACCGATCACGCGAACGGCGGGGCGTTGAGGTCGGCGAGGAGTTCGATGCGTTCGATGTGCGTCGCGGCGCCCGCGTCGTCGATGTCGATCACCACGCCGCAGACCCGCGGGTCGTCCTTCGCCACGTCGAAGGGCGTGGGCATGCCGGTGGTCATGTGATAGGTCACGCGGTCCTTGCGTCGGCCGAGCGCGGAGTCGTACGGCCCGGTCATGCCGAGGTCGGTGATGTAGGCCGTGCCGCCGGGCAGCACCTTCGCGTCCGCCGTGGGCACGTGCGTGTGCGTGCCCACCACCGCCGCGACCCGGCCGTCAAGATAGTGGCCCATCACGACCTTCTCGCTGGTGGCCTCGGCGTGGACCTCGACGAGCACGACCGCGTCCGGACATTCGAGTTCCATCTCGCCAAGGACGATTTCGGCGGTGGCGTAAGGATCGTCGGCCGGCGGCCCGGTCATGAACTTCCGGCCGAGCACGGTCATCACGCAAAGCGGCGGCTTGCCCGGTTCCGCGGTCCGCAGGGCCATCCACCTCGCCCCGATCGCCCGGTCCGGCAGATTGGCCGGGCGGATGATGTTCTCCTCCCGTTCGAGCACCTGCGTGATCGACTTCTGGCGATACACGTGGTCCCCGAGCGTGATCCCGTCGATCTCCATCTTCATCAGCGCGTGATAGCCGTCCGGGGTAATCCCCGAACCGCCGGCGAGGTTCTCGGCGTTGACCACGACGAGCTCCGGCGCCCATCGCTCGCGGATCGCCGGCAGTTTCTGTTGCAGAACCTTTCGGCCGGGCTTGCCGACCACGTCGCCGATCATCACGAATCGCAGAGCCATGGGAACCTTTCAATAGGGGATGCCACGCGCATTGTACCGCGATGGGCCACGCCGGGCGTCGCGGCATCAAGTTGGTCGGCGCTGCGCTAAACCCTGCCCCGGACAGGACAATGCCTGTTCAGCGGCGACCAGTGGAAACCCGATAACAGGGACGATCATGGCCTTGTGGTATCGATCATGTAAGAGTCGTCATCGCCGTCAGCGCTCGCTGCCCAGGCGGCGCGATGCGCGGCACTCGAGGTCGCCGGGCTCGCCGATTCGTTTCCCGGACAGGTGGAATGATGATGGCCGACACGCCCCGTAACATACTGCACGGGTTGAGTTACTACGCGTGGCTCGCGGCGGCCGGCTGGACGATCGTGGTCGCCGTGTCCCTGGGGTGGAATCTTCGCCAGGAAGCGCGACAGGCCTACGACGCGGCGCGCGTTGCCGCGCGAGCGCAGTTCACCAAGGACGTGCTCTACCGGCGGTGGAACGCCCGTCACGGCGGAGTCTACGTGCCCCGCACCGAACACACCCCGCCGAAACCTCATCCCGCCCACGC
>CAYFQS010000421.1:0-3299 GCA_964345245.1 uncultured Planctomycetaceae bacterium
GAACCGGCGTTCGCTTGACCTCGAGCGGCCGGGTTCGCCCGCGCCGGCGGCGCCGGTCGGTCGACCACGTGCACCTCGAGTTCGATCGGCCGGCCGGTCACCTCGCCCGCCACCTCGACCAGCGACGAACGGAACTGCTGGGCCAGTCGATCCGCGGCGAACCGGGACGAGACGGTCAGCGCCAGCGCGTTCTCGTCAAGCCGCCACTTCGCGGGCTGAAGCCAGAGTTCGTACTTGCCCCGGCCGATCCGTAAGGCCACCTGTTGCTGGATGAGTTCGAGCGGTGATGCTTCAATGATTGCAGTAGTCACGTAACAACCCCCTGACCGGCGCGAGTGACAACCCCCCCCCGGGAAGAAGACGCAGCGCCTCCGCCGTTCAGCAGAAACAGACCATCGTATTCGTTTGAGTGGTTCCGTCCGATCAGGAGTCCGCGTTGAGTCGACCGGAGTCGGCCGTGGCGATGCGGACTCGAACAACTGAATGCGTCGGTCGTCCCTGACCGATGGGGCCACCTTACGACTTTCGGGTGTTCGCATCAATGGTCTTTTCGCGATTCACCCGCCCCCGCGCACTGAAGCGCCAATCTGATCAAGGAGTTGTCGGCAGCAAAGTTTTTTCTTCCACCGTCGCGTGACCTGCGGAGAAGCTGTGGATAATTCGATGCGACGCGCGTCGGTTACTCCGTCGGCGCGATCATCGGGCGAATCAGCGCTCGCTTTCGCGTGGTCCGAACGAACCCGAAGTGCCGGTAAAGAGCCAGCGCGGGGGCGTTGCTTTCGTCCGCGGCGAGCACCACGCGCCGCTCGTTGCGCTGCGAGCATTGCCAGAGTCCATGCGACAGGAGAAGCCCGCCCAACCCGCGCCGTCGCATCTCGCCGGCCAGCCCGAGGTAGACCAACTCGACGCAGCGCTGTTCCGGGACGGGATTGAACAGGGCCACGCCCGCCGATTTCCCGTCCACCCGCAACAGCGTCCACAGTTTCGGATCGAACTGCCCCGTGGCCATGTGACCGGCGATCACGTCGTTGAGATCGCGCAGCCCCCGCAGCGCCGGACAGTCCATCGTCTGGTCATAGCTCGCTTCAATGGCGGCCATGAAATCCGGGCGGTTCGCTTCGTTCCAGCATTCGAGCGCGACGCCGGCAGGCAGATCCGGGCGATCCACCGCTCGGTCGAGGCGCTTCTGCAGATAGCGGAGGACGGCCAGTTCCCGGAAGTCGGCCTCGGTCAGGGCTCGCAGATCCCAGCGGGCCTCGGGATCAAGCAGGGCCTGGACGAGCACCGCCCGGTCCGGCGGCAGTTCGCGGCACGCCCGGTCGACCACCGCGGTGATCATGGGCAGTTGATGCCGGCGACGGACGGGGGCGTGAAAGAGCATGGCGGTTCGCCCCGGCTGCGGAGCGGCCCAGGCCACGGCGGCGAGGTTGCCTTTTGTGTCGTAATAGCCCCACAAGGCGCCGGGATCGACGCCCATGTCGCAGGCGAAGCGTTCGAGATGTCGCTGCTGCTGCGGCGACGGCGCGTGGCCTCCGAGCAGCAACTGGCCGAGGGCGACGAAGCGGTCTGCGGCGTCGACGCGGCGGACGCCTTCGTCTACGGATTGTTCCCCCGTGTGGCTGAACCGCATGCCGGCTCTCCCGGCGGCCGCCGTCTCGTTGACGGCCGCGCCGCCGACAGTAGAATAGCTGGGGCAACTTGTCAGGAGAAGTCGCGTGAAAAGCAGAACTGAAATTTTGCGTCTCGGACTGCTCGTGCTGGTCGTCGGCTTGATCTCCGCCACGGCGGGCCGACTGCTCGCTTATCCCGAACCGGCCCTGGCGCCGGTGAGTTGGGAGCTGGACTTCGAGTATCAAGACCCGCAACTCATCCGGGTCCGCCTGCCCGGCGAAGACCAGCCGCGGCTGTTCGCCTACATGACCTACACCGTGACCAACGACACCGGTGAAGAGCAGTTGTTCTTCCCCGAAGTGACGGTCTATACGGACCAGGGCGACCTGTTCATGGCCAACCGCCAGATTCCCGTCGCGGTCTTTGACCGCATCAAGGCGCGAGAGCGAAACCGCCTGCTCGAAAGCCCGTACCAGGCGGTGGGCAAGCTGCTGCAGGGCGAGGACCACGCCCGGGACAGCGTGATCGTCTGGCCGATCCACGACAAGGACGTGAACCTCGTCAAGCTGTTCGTCAGCGGCCTGAGCGGCGAGACCCAGAGCACGCCCCATCCGCGGACGGGCGAGCAACTGCTGCTCCGCAAGACGCTGATGCTTGGGTTCCGCACGCCCGGCGACCTGTCGCACAATCCCGAGAAGCCGTTCGTCCTCGAAGACTCGCAGTGGATCATGCGCTAGAGGCAGGCGGGGGCAGGAGCGTTGGGCCTTCGTATTTGATTCGGGATTCGGACTGCCGGTTTCGGGCTTCCCATCGTTGAGTTGCCTGTGATCGCGGCCGATGCTAAACTGCGTGGCTCGTGATTGGTGATTCTGTCCACCTGTTTTGACGTGGAAGCGAGAGGTCAGCCATGGCACACAAGAAAGGTCAAGGCAGTACCCGCAACGGACGCGACTCGAACCCGCAGTACCGCGGGATCAAGCTGTATGGCGGTGAGTTCGCCAAGGCCGGGTCGATCATCGTTCGGCAGTGCGGGACGAAGTTCAAGCCCGGTTATCTCGTGGGGCGGGGCAATGACGACACGCTCTTCGCCCTCGCCGAGGGCCACGTGACGTTTACCGGCCGCAAGGTGAGCATCAGCCCGGTCGAAGCCGCCGTGGCGTAAACCGGACCGCGGTGGCTTCACGTCAGCGCGGCGATCGTGAACCGAACGCGGGCTGCGCCTTCACGCGCCCGCGTTTGTTTATGGGTCGCCGGCCGGAAATCGACAGCCCATGCTCGTTGATCATGCAGTCATATTCGTGCAGGGCGGGAAGGGCGGCAACGGCGTGGTGAGCTTCCGCCGCGAGGCCTACGTGCCCAAGGGCGGGCCGGACGGCGGCGATGGCGGCGACGGCGGCGGCGTTTCCCTCGAAGCCGCGGCCGACGTGGACACGCTGCTCGACATGGCCGGCCGCCACCACTGGCGGGCCGAGAACGGTCGGCCGGGCCGGGGCAAGAGCCGCTTCGGTCGTTCGGGGCGAGACCTGGTGATTCGCGTCCCGCCGGGCACGGTGGTTTACGACGATGAAAGCGATGCGATGATCGACGACCTCGACGAAGTCGGGAAGCGGGTCCTTGTCGCCGCGGGAGGTGATGGCGGGTTCGGCAACGAGCATTTCAAGGGCCCGACGAACCAGACGCCTCGCACC
>CAYFQS010000422.1:0-3280 GCA_964345245.1 uncultured Planctomycetaceae bacterium
CGCGACCACCGCCGGCTCGCGCGCCCCCATCAGCACCGCCATCATCGCGCCGACAGCGCCGGCCACCCGCGCCGAATAGGCGTAGACCCCCGCTAGGTCGTCGTAGCGCCGACCCTCGCCCTCATCGCGATCACCCTGTTCATGCTCCACACGACTCTCGACGAAGCCCTGACCGGTCGCACCCTCGGCAAACGCATGATGCACTGTCGCGTGGTGAGCGTGGACGGCTCGAAGCCGAACGTCTCCCAGGTCGTCTCGCGGGCGTTGCTCAAGCTCGTGAAGCTGATCGCACCGCTCATGCTGCTGTTGCTGTTCGTCCTGCCGCTGCTGAATCCGTACTCGCAGCGTCTCGGTGATATCCTCGGCCGAACGGTCGTGATCAGTGAACCGCCCGCGGGCGCCGAAACCGGGTCGAACTCGGAAGGCGAGGAGCCGGACGAGCAGGAGCCGAGCGATTGACGCCTCCCCCGCGCCGGAGGACATCACCCGGAGCGTGGAACAAGACCTCGACGCATTGGCCCTGATGAATCTGCCGGGCGATTCGCCTCCGAAGGCGTACTTCTCGATCGCCCCCGGCCAGACGTCTAATCCGAAACTCGATCCCGGCGAGGTCTACCTGACCGAATTCGACGGCACGTACAGCTTAGCGTTCACGCGAAAACAGATGGGCCTGTCGATCGAAGGCACGACGGAGAACATCGACGCCCTCGAAACCAACGCGTTCGGCATGGTCCCGGAACCCGCCACGCTGGCCCTCGTCGGCGGCGCGCTGCTGATCCGGCGACGTCGTTAAGCGAACCCAACATCCGCTTTTCCCATCACTTCCCGGAGGCGCGCGTCGCGCAGACGGGGATGAGAGAGACCTTTTTGCAGAGGAGTTCGCTATGAAGATTCGAACGATTGTGAGTATGACCATCGCCGCCGCGGTACTTGCCGCAGCAAGCGGCACCGCCAGCGCGCGATTCATTACAGAGGACTTTGTTGGTACCGGCGGCGGGTTCGCCCCCGATCCGGAACTGATCTACGACTTCGACCTGGTCACGAGCGGCATCCAGGGCCCCGCCAACACCGGGTCGGACTTCAGCGGAACCAGCTTCGGCGACAGCAATGACGTGACCACGCCCGGCGAACTGGGCCTGTTCCCCGATGCGGTCCGCGTGACCTACGACATCAGTTCCCCCGAGTTCGTGTCGTTCGTGCAGGTGGACGGCGAGGACCAGGCCGGCGGAGCGGAAGTGACGTTCATCGGCCAGGACACGGCGGGCAATCCGCTGACGTTTCCTTTCACGAGTTCCGGCGTCGGCCCCTTTTCGGCCAACACCGCCGGGCAGGGCTTCGGCGTGATCGAGGCGGTGGAGATCGGCGGCCTGGAGACCAGGGTGTTCGAAATCGAGTCCGAGGTCGTCCCCGAACCCGCGACGATGTCGGTGATCGCGCTGGGCAGCGTGGCGATGCTGCGTCGTCGGAAGGCCCGTTCGACCGGGTGATCCGCCGAACCCGCAACGATTGTGATGTCACGATGCCGCGCGCCCGCGGGGCGACGAACGCCTCGCGGACGCCTCGGCGTCGACACGCAGAAACTCGGTCCCCACTCGCTCGTCCCGCAGCCGCATAGGATCCGTTATGACTGAAGAGCGCTGCAAAGACCGAAAGAAACGGGCTGAGTCAGATGGCAAGCGACCGCGGTCGCGGCTGTCGCAGCATGAAGACGTGGATGCGTGCACGGACGAGATCTGCTGCTGCGAGGCGGAGCCGCGCTGGCAGCGACTGGCGGAGGAGAACGAGGCGAAGGCGGCGGCCGAGCGCAAGGAGTGAGCCACCGCCCGGTCGCAGTGGCGAGGGAGTGTCCGTCTTCAGATTCCGGTCATCGGCCAGACAAAATCATTCCATATCTTGATCCGGGAAAACGTGAGCATACTGTGAAGATAGGTATTCGGACGGCCCGGTCGTGATTTCGACGGGGCGTCCGTTTTCCGCCGCCGCCCGCCCCGTCACAGCTCTCGATGGGCTGGAGAGAGGAATCGGCATCATGATACGCGTTGAAGCATCCGTCCATGCGGACGGGGAACGTGCGCCCCCGTAGGGGCCGGGTTCGTCCAGGACCGTTTCCATGCCGCCGCCTCGACTTGACTCGCTGATCAGCATCTCTGGAAGGAGACGAATCATGTTACGTTGCTTGTTGACTACCCTTATCGTCGCAGGACTGGGCGCCACCGCATCGGCCCAACCCGACATCCCGGCCCCGGTGGGATATCGCTTCTCGCTGGACCTGGGCAGCGACTGGGACCTGAGCGATCCCACGAACGGTGAAGCCAACCAGATGGACTGCGGGGACATCTACCTTGAGCGCCCGCTGCAACAGCCGCCCAACGTCCCGCCGCCGCTCGTAAAAGACGATGACAGTCAGGACGTCGGGCCCAACCTTGGCTATCCCTTTGATCCGGCGCAGGGCGGCGCGCCACAGCCGGTGGAAATCCCCAACCAGACGCCGCAGCTTGTGGGCACGGCCCCGCAGGACACGCCGCAGGATCAGGTCCTCGGCGTGTACTCGGAGTACTGGGACCTTGACGCGTCGGATCAGATCGGCCTCGACCTGCCGATGCTGCCGACGACCCTGGTCGAGTTGCCGCCGACGCCGCGGTCACTGGCGTCGATGGGCGTTCACGTCGAACCGGAGTGGATCGCCGCGTCGTGGGATGATGATGGCCCGCCGGGCTGGTACATCAATCAGGCGGGCGCGGCCGGTTTCGTGGCCGACATCCCCACCATGGTCCCCCCGCACCACGGACACTACAGCACCTTCGACAACCAGGAAGACCATGAAGAAGTCGTCGAAGCCGTGGGGGCGTTCGGCACGTGGATGAGCTCGCCGGTCGGCACGCGGGTGGAATCGCAGATCGGCGTGCCGCTGATGAACAGCGGGTTCCACCACGATGACGATATTGACGCGCTCGACGTGGAGGACCACCGCTACTGGTACTTCTCGCCGGATCACGAGGCGAACCTGCAACTCGATCCGGGCAGCATCTTCATGACCGACCTGAACTTCGTGGGCGCGAACTACGTGCCGATGTTCGATCAGGCGGGCAACATCGGGTTGCTTGACGACCCGCTCACGCCGGACATCACGGAAGATGCGGACGTCGACGCGTGGGAGTTCTGCGCCCTGCGCCGCGAGACAATGCTACAGATGTTCGATCTCAGCCCCGATCTGCTGACCGGGGAGGTGTAAGAGGGATGAGGTATGCGTGGAGAGGGGAAAAGGGTTAGCGTCTGGGGG
>CAYFQS010000423.1:0-3267 GCA_964345245.1 uncultured Planctomycetaceae bacterium
GTGCGGTCCGCCTTCGGCCAGCCGGTCGAGCCACGAGCCGGGCGGCGAGCGGTAGGGGGCGATTCGCGCCCTGGCCGAGCATCGCGATCCGCGGGCGGTCGAGACACTCATCGCGTTGCTCGACGGTCGCCGGCGGGAAAGCACCCGCCAGGCGGCGTTCGTCGCCCTCGCCCGACTGACCGGGATCAGCGGCTTCGGTGACGACGCCGACGCCTGGCGCGTGTGGTGGAACGAGGTCCGCGACCTGCCGCGCGATCGCTGGCTGGGGGCGATCGTCCGCCAACTCGCCCGGCGGAACGCCGAGCTGGAAGGCCGACTGGCCTCGCTGGCCAATCGGCTGACCGATACGGTCGGTCGGCTCTATACGGCCACGCCCGAAGACCAGCGCCCGGCCCTGCTGCGGCAACTGCTCACCGACTCGATGGAGCAGATTCGGCTGCTCGGGCTGCGGCTGGTCGAGCGGGCGATGCTCAACGCCCGGTCGATCCCCGAAGAACTGCGCGATACGTTGCGGCAACAACTCTCGGCGGATCCGAAGGCGGAGCTGCGGGCGATGGCAGCCAGACTGCTGCGCGACGTGGGCGACGTGCCGGCGGCGGTGCGGGCCGCCGATCGCTTCACCGAAGAACCCGACCCGCGCGTCCGGGACGCCTATCTCGCCCTCCTGGCCCGTACGGTGGGGGCGGCGGACGAACCCAGCGCCGCGGCGATCGCCGAGGCGATCGAGCCGGTGCTCGAACTGCTGGAAAGCGACGACCTGCGTCAGCGGGCGGCGAGGTTCCTCGCCGAGGCCTACGACGCCGGGCTTCTGACCGCCGACCAGGCCCACCGCGCCATCGCCCTCGCCCGCACCGAGGCCGACTCCGATGATCCGCTCGATCCCGCGACGGTGCGTCTGCTCAGCCAGCTCGGCAATGAAGAGGACTGGCCGCGGATCGTCGAGGCGTTGGAGCACGAGGACGCGCAGGTGCGCCTGGCCGCGGCGGAGGCGTTTGTCCACGGCGGGATGCCGCTCACGCCGCTGCTGAAGTGGCTGAAGGCCCCGGCCCTGCGGCCGGTCGTGCTCCAGGCGATCACCCGCCGGGGGCGAACGCTCGAGACCGCCCTCGCCCTGCTCGCCGAGGAACGCGAAGCCGACGAACCCGAATCCGCCTGGGAGTCGGCCCTGCTCGCGATGAGTGAGCGCCTGGCTCCGCCCACGCTCATCGAACTCGACAATCAGCTTGCCGGGCGGCCCCGGCTTCAGCCCCTGCGCCAGAGCATGCTCCAGCGGGCGGCGGATGAGCTGATCCGCAATGGGGGGCAGCCGCATGAAATCACCGACGCCGAGCTCGAGCTGGTGCTTCGCCTGGCGCGGCTGTACCTGGAGACCGCCCGGCCGGCTCTGGCTCGCGGGTACTACGAGCGCCTGGCCAACCACGTTATCCTCGAGGACGAGGACCGGCGGCAGGTGCGACTCGGTCGGCTGCAGGCCACCGTCGCCTCGGGGCAGACCGACGAAGCCCGCACCCTCGCCGCCGCGATGATCGACGTTGACCCCGGCGGCGACGACGCCATCGTCGAGCGGATGATCCAGGCGGCGGAGTCCGCCCTCGCCGCCGAGCAACCGGGGGCGGCCGGGCGGTTCGTACAGCTTGTCCGCGACGTGGGGATCGAACTCGACAACGAACAGGCCTCCGCCCTGGACGACCTGGCCGACCGGATCGCCGCCGCCCGACCGCCCGCGCCGGACGAGACGCCAACCGAAGAGCCCGACCACGAACCGCCCGAGTCCGAGCCCACCCCCGCGCCCGACGACGCCGAGGCCTGACCCCGCCCGACCCGGTCCGGGCGCGGCGTGTTCGGACCGCCCCCCGAGGATTGAATTCGTGCTTGACCTGTTCAACATGTTGCTGGACCAGATCGGCCAGTATGCCTACCTCGGCATCGCGGTGATGCTGCTGGTCAGCGTGGCGGGGGTGCCGTTGCCGGAGGACCTGGTCGTGATCGCGACGGGCGTGATGGCCGAGCGCGGCGCGGTCGAACTGCTGCCCGCCTGGCTGACCGTCTACTTCGCGATCCTGCTCGCCGACGCCGTCACGTTTCACATCGGCTGGTACTTCGGCCACGCGGTGGTGCATCGGCGGTGGGTCAAGCGGATTCTCCATCCCCGACGGGTGTTCTGGGCCCGGCGGCAGATTCACGAGCACGGCGCCTGGGGCATCGCCGCCGCCCGGTTCATTCCCGGCTCCCGCTCGCCGGTGCTGATCATCTCCGGCATGATGCACATCAAACGCTGGAAGTGGCTGCTCGCCGATGCCTCGACGCTGGTGGTCACCTCCTGCGCCCAGCTCGCCGTGGGCTGGCTGCTGTCCAAAAGCATCGACCGCCTCGCCCAGCAACGCACGATCCTGATCGTGATCTTCATCGCGATCGGGGTGAGCGTGATCCTCGCCTACGCCGCCTACCGCAAATGGTGGAAGCCCCGCACCGCGTGAAGCGCGACGTGTCCGCCCCCGCCGCAAGCCCCGTCATGAACGGCGCAGCCCCGAGAGGGCGAAGCAGGTCCTGGCGGGAATCGAAGCAACCAAACCCGCTTTCGGGTTTTCTCCTTTGGCCCTTGGGCTTATGATCGGCTCGCCATGATTCTCGTATTGCTGGGATATCGCGGGTGTGGGAAGTCGACGGTCGGGCGGATGCTGGCCGATCGGCTGGGCTGGTGCTTTGTCGATACCGACGACATGGTCTGTCACCTGCTCGGGGCGAAGACCATCGCCGAGGCGTGGCAGCGGGTCGGCGAGGTCGGCTGGCGGCAGAGCGAAGGCGTGATCGTCGAGCAGCTCATGCGAGCGGACGAGCAGGTCATCGCGCTCGGCGGCGGGACGGTGACCGTCGACGAAGCACGCCGGGCCCTGATCGAAAGCGACCGCACGCTGTGCATCTACCTCAAGTGCGACGCGGAGGAGCTGTACCGTCGCACGACGAGCGATTCGAAGTTCACCGAGACCCGGCCGAACCTCGCGAAGCTCGGCGGCAGCGTCGAGCGCGTCCGCGAGACCCTCGCCGAGCGTGAGCCGCTGTACCGTCAGACCGCCGACCACGTCATCGACGTGACCGCCATGGACGTGGAAGAGGTGGTCGACGCAGTGAAAGCAAAGGCACAGAGCCGCGAAGGCACGTAGGCACGAAGGGGGTAAGCGGAGAAACCCGAAACTCGCAATCCGAAGTCCGAATCCCCGAATCAAATCCCAATGCCTGAATGCCTGAACGCCTGAGCGCAACGCCACG
>CAYFQS010000424.1:0-3233 GCA_964345245.1 uncultured Planctomycetaceae bacterium
TCTGCTTCGTGATCTTCAGCTTGGTCTGCTCAAGTTCGATCCGGGACTGGAGCATGTCGAGCCGGGCGTCGAGGCGGTCGGCCTCGGCCGCGGCGGCGCCCGCCTGCCGGCGGGATTCCGATGCCTGCACCGACAGGTCGTACTGCATCTGCCCCGCGGCCTCAAAAGCGCGGTTATCCAGATCGGTGGCGCGGGCGAGTTGCTTCCGACGCTTCTGCTCGAACTGCTGCTTCTGCTTCTCGAGCTGGTCGATCCGGCCCTGCAGTTCTTCGATCCGCTTCTCGAGCTGGTCGACTTCGTTGGCCGCACTGCGGGTCTCGGCCTTGAGGTCCTCAAGCTGGGCTTCGAGGTCGATCCCGGCGTAAGCCCCGGCCTGGGCGTCGAGGCGCCGAAGGGCGGTGAGGGTACTGAGCATGCGGCTGATCTGGCCGACCTGGCGCGCCCACGCCATGCCCGCCTCCCGCGCCAGTTCCCGGCCGCGCGAGGCCTGCACCTCCGCGAGGGCGAGGCGACTGGCCATCTGCTGCGTCGGTGTGCCCTGGTCCCGGACCGGCTTGAGCACGGTGGCCGCCTCGTCGAGTTGCTGGCGCTGATACTCCTCGAGCGTCCCGGAGAAATCGCGCGCGTCCTCGACCATGCCCGAGGTCGCCTTCTCCATGTGGCTCAAGGCCTCGTCGAGTTCCTGCGCCACTTCCGTGTGTTGCCGGGAAGCTTCGTCCGCGCCGCAGCCGACCATGGCCGCGGCCAAACACAGTATCGCCCATCGTTTCACGATCGGTACCAACCTTTCCGGTCAGATGCGCCTGGCCATCTCCGCGAATATATCAGTAATCTTCGGCGCTCGCACGTCTCAGCCGCCACCTTCGCCGGCGGCCTCACCTTCCGCCGCCTCGCCTTCCCCCGATTCCGATTCCGGCGACGGCGCGGGTTTCGGGGCTTCATAGTTGATCGGGTAGCGGAAGTTGTTCCGCCCGTAGAGCATGGCGATCCATTGCTCGTAAGCGCGGTACTTCGGGTCTTCACGACCGTTGTTGAAAAACGGCCGCCAGCCCTGCACCTCCGGGTGGGGATGCACGGCCACGTCCTGCGGCAGCCCGTATTCCAGCAGGAGCGAATCGGCATGCCGGTCGCGGTCGATCATCCGCCCGTCCCCGCTCTTCATGCGGTTGAGGATGAGCAGATTCGTGTAGGCGGGTTGCTCGGCCGCGGCCCGGAGGGTGAACACGTACAGCCCCGGCTCCTTGCCTTCGCCGTGGCACTGCCCGCAGTATCGGGCCACGTACTTCGGGTTCACCGAGGTGCGGAAGGTCTGCAGCGACTGCGGCTCGTCGCGGACGACGACCTCCTTGTACAACCGGCGGGCGGCGGGGTTCCTCGATCCGACCTGGAAGAGAATCCGCAGTTGCTTGTGGCCGGGCATGCGGCGGAACTTGCCGCGACCGTTGCGGTCGATCAGCTCCGGCCGAAGCTCCGCCAGCGTCGTGCGGAACTTGCCGAACAGCTCGTTGATCACGTTGTCGGGCACGACGACCCGCGGCTCGGTGTCGAGTTCGATCTCGAACACCTTCATCAGGTTGGTCTGTTCCTGCGTGAGCAGTTGCGGGCCTTTCGGCTTCTTTTCGCCTTCCTGGTCCTCGGCTTGGTCGGCCGGTTGATCCCGGCGAGGCCGATCGCGCGTCGGCTCGGGTTGCTTGTCCGCCTCCAGAAGCTGCACGCGGGGCACGACCATGTTCCGAAGCACCAGCGCCTGGCGGTCGCCCGGATGGTCCTTGAGCAGGGAGTCGAGTTCCTCCTTGGCCAGCCGATAGCCCAGCGGGTTCTGCCGGCCCTGGTCGTAGAGCCAGCGCGAGAGTTCGTATCGGCCGGAGTAGTCGTCGTCCTCCAGCGCGGCTCGCCGCTTGCGGTATTGCTCTTCCAGGCCTTCGGGGTACTGGATCTCCGCGATCTGATCGCGGGAAAACGGCGTGGGGATGCCGGAGACCTTGACCGTCACGGTATCGGCGGTCTCGGCGACCAGCTCGCCCTCGATATGGCGGCCGTCGTTGAGAATGACGACCGCCGATTTGGCGAAAACGGTCGCGCTGGTCAGCAACGTCAGCACCAACACGAGCCGACTGGCAAGACGTAATGGGCTCATGGTCGCCTCCTGGTCGAAGCGGGTATGGTTGGCGGCAAACTCGGATACTATCATAATTTGTCTCACGCGAACGGGCAACAGGCGCCTGTCACAATGGACGCCGCCCCGGTCGTCCGGGTTCACCGCAAGGCCGATTTATCCGAACCCGTCCACGTCTGACCGCCGAAACCGCTAAGATACAGCGATTCTCTGCCAGCGGGAGCTAGACATGCAGCAACTGGTGATTTCCGCGGTCGGTCCCGACCGCCCCGGTCTCGTCGACCACCTCGCCGAAGTGATCAGCGATTGCGGCGGCAACATCGCCGACTCGCGAATGGTCAACCTCGGCGGGCAGTTCGCGATGGTCATGGAAGTCGAGATGCCCGAGGACAACGTCTCCAGGGCCAAGGAACGGATTCCAGAGTCCGGCCGATCCATCGGCATGACCGTCACCGTCTCTCTCGCCCCGAGCGGCGGCGGCGAAACCGTGACGCCCGGCGTGCCGTATCGCATCCGCACTTACTCCATGGACCAGCGGGGCCTCGTCCACCGCATCACCCATCAACTCCACCGCCGCGGGGTCAACATCGAAGAACTGCAGACCCGCCTGGAACATGCGGCCCATTCCGGCGCGCCGCTGTTCGGTATGGACATGGTCGTGACGGTGCCGCAGTCGGTGTCGCTCAAGGAACTGCGCGACGATCTGGAAGCGCTCTGCGAAGAGATGAACTGCGACCTCGACATCGAGGGGGCGATGCAGACCTGACCGCCGCGCCGACGCCATCCGGACCGCCGCGGACGCTCCGGCAAGGCCTGTGATGATCGCCGATGAAAGTCCTGATCGCTCCGGACAGTTTCAAGGAATCGCTGACCGCGGTTGGAGCCGCGGAAGCGATGGCCCAAGGCGCGCGGCAGTCCAACGAATCGGTGGTCGTTGATCAGTGTCCGATCGGCGACGGCGGGGAGGGGACGGTCGCGGCGCTCGTCGCCGCGACGGACGGCGAGACGCGCACCTCCCCGGTGCATGGACCGCTCGGTGAAAAGGTCGAGGCGAAGTGGGGGCTGATCGACGCCGGCGGCCTCGCGCAGCACGTCTGAACTCTTTTTGATCGCCCGG
>CAYFQS010000425.1:0-3224 GCA_964345245.1 uncultured Planctomycetaceae bacterium
ATCGCTTCGTCAATCACGTGCTCGAGGTGCATCACACGAATCCGAACGTGGCGGGCGACTTCGCCGCCCTCCGCGTCAAGAGCGCCCAGACCTACCTGCGGGTGCTCTCCCAGGAGGCCCGGCTGGAGGACATGAGCGACCGGCTCGGCCGACTGGGCCTGGCGGTGAGCGGCCGGCGACTGCACTTCGACGATCTCGGCGCCCTCGACAGCGACCTGCTGCTCATGCGCGGCACGAGCGTGGTCTGCGCGAAGAACTACCTGTTCATGCCCGCCCTCGTGCGCTGCTGCCGCAGCCGAGGGCAGAACGAGGCGATCTACCTGCTGACCACCCTGCTCGCCGCGGCGGGATTGCGGATCGACAGCTTCATGACCCGCCACGGCGACGATGGCGCGACGGACATCCTGCAGTGGGTGGAAGGCGACGAACGGCTCGCCGCGATGGTCACCACCATTGAGACCGCGCGGGTGGTGCGATACGTAAGGCGGACGATGCCGGGCGCAAGGCGGCTGATCGAATTCGGGCTCGCCCAGGAGTTCACTCGCCGGCCGGCCGAATCGCAGGCCGACCGCCTGCTCCGCGCGTGTCTGCGGGAGTCGGACGAGGGCGACGAGCACGTCCCGCCGGGCTGGGAACAGCTCATCGACATCGCGGATACGTCGGCCGACTTCGAGCACACCGCTGCGCTGGCCACGGAGGTGACTGGTCTGGCCCGCGGCGCGCCGCGGGCGATGATGATCTTTCCCGACTTCTATCACATGATCGAGCCGGGCGACCGTCCGCCGGCGAGGATGGTCGCCGATCCCGATCACGAGCAGGGCGGCGGCAGGGATGAGGCGGACCCCACCGACCCACCCGACGCCATGGCCGCCGACGCCACCGACGAGAACGACGAAGCCGGCGACGCCGACCTCGTGCAGTTCGCCTATCCGGAGTGGAACCACTTCGACGGCGATTACTACGACGACTGGTGCCTGCTCAGCGAGCTGCGTCCCGCGGTGGCCGCGCATTTCCACCCCCGCTTCGACGAGCAGGAGCAGGAGGCGATCCAGCGTGCCCGGCGGATGTTCGAGCGGCTCCGCCCGGACCTCGCCCGCAAGGAGAAGTTCCTGAGCGACGGAGACGAGATCAACGTCGACCGCCTCGTGGACTACATGGTCACGCGTCGCACGCTGCCCGCTCCACGGGTGCAGTTTTACGAGAAGACATTCATCCAGCAGCGGGACATCGCGGTGGCGCTGCTGATGGACGTGTCCGGCTCGACGGGCGGGATGAACGACAACGCCTCGACGGCCGGCTCGCCGGTCAAGCAGCGGCGGATCATCGACATCGAGAAGCAGGCCGCGCTGATCCTCGGCGAAGGCCTCGACGCCCTGGGCGATCCCTTCGGGCTGTACGGTTTTTCCGGCAACGGCCGCGAGCACTGCGAATTCTTCGTCTACAAGGACCTCGAGGAGCCGATGGACGACCACGCCCGCCGGCGGGTGATGTCCGCGTTCCCCACCGCGAACACCCGCATCGGCGTGGCCCTGCGCCATACGCTCGGCAAGCTCAAGGACGCCCCCGCCCGCCGCCGGATCATCATCCTCATCACCGACGGCCGGCCGCAGGACTCCGGCTACGATCCGGCGACCCGCTACGCCCAGTACGACGTGCGCATGGCCTGCCATGAATGCGAGAAGCACGACGTGGCCGTGGTCTGCATCTCGACCCTCGAGAACTCGCGGGCCGACCTCGAAGTCATGTTCCCCCAGCGTCGGTACGTGGTGCTCGAGGACATGAGCCGGCTGCCTGACGTGCTGCCGGCACTCTACCTGACCATGACGGCGTAGCGGCAGGGGCCCGCATGGCCCGCCGAAGCGCTTTCCCTCCCCTTCGCTTACGCGCCGGTCGGCGCGCGGCTAAACTTGATCGCATGAGCGAGCGCATCGATATCGTGGTGCCGGACGAGGTGATCGCCCTGAACGACGAGAAGCGCGGCCGGCTGGAGCGGGTCGATCGTTTCGAGCCGGTGGATCGCGCGCCGGTGCACTGCGACGTGAACCAGTGGTTCCTCCTTTCCGCCCGCGGCGTGCGGTACGGGAATTACACCGCAAGCCCGCGGGAGAACCTGCGACAGCAACTGCTGAATCTCAAGTGGCAATACGAGCACGTCCGCGACGATCTACCGGTGCCGACCGGGCGGATCGTGGTGGGGCCCGATCTCGGTTGCCTGCGTGGCACGGAATTCGAGATGAACGTGACCTGGCCGGCCGATCAGCCGCCGAAGTGCGAGCATCCGTTGCGGGAGGTCGAGCAGATCGACGACCTCGCCGTGCCGGACCCGGCCGGCGGCGTCAACGCCAGACGCCTCGCGTTCTACCGCGGCATGCGCGAGGCGATGGACGAGTTCGACGTGCGGGTCAACGGCGAGCGCCTCGAACTCGACGTGACCATCGACCAGCCGGGCGGGCCGATCCCCGCCGCCTTCGCTCTCGCCGGGCAAAACGTCATGCTCTGGATGATGATGGACCCGGACCGGACCCACCGGCTCTTCGAAATCGTCACCGAGAGTCACCTCAACTGCATCGCCTGCTTCGACGAGTTGACCGGGCGATCAAGCGACCACCCCGTCGGCATGGGCGCCGACGCGGCGGAGATGCTCGGCCCGGAGCAGTACCGCGAGTTCGTCGTGCCGTACTACCGCCGCATCTGGGAGCGATACCCCGGCCGGCGGGGACTGCACATGTGCGGGAGGATCGACCACCTGCTGGCGATTCTCCGGGACGAGCTGGAGCTCGACGCGATCGACGGGTTCGGCTTCCCGGTGGATCGGCGGACGCTGGCGGACGAAATGGCGGGGCGGGTGCGGTTGTCCGGCGGGCCAAGCCCAATGATGCTCAAGACCGGCGACCGGGCGCGGATCGTCGCCGAGTGCATGGACTACATCCGCACCGTCGGCCGGGCGGGTGGATTCGTGCTCCGCAGCGGCGGCGGCTTCGCCATCGGCACGCCGACCGAAACCTTCGACGCCATGACCGAAGCGTCGAGGCAGGCCGCGGCGACGGAACGCCCAACCACGACGCGATCCTGAACGCACGCACTTTCCCTACAGAGCCGCGCCCGTGAGGAAGCGCTACGCTTTGCCTTCAGAGCCGCGCCCGTGAGGAAGCGCTACGCAGATCGCTCCCTCACGGTCGCGGCTCCGCCGGAAAGAACGACTTGACTTCGCGCATGCCCCTCGA